>DATIBI010000177.1:0-2891 GCA_035457605.1 Nocardioidaceae bacterium | reverse complement strand
AGAAGGGAACCGGCCACCGCCGCCGTTGTTCTGAGAGCGGACATGCCTCTCCTGGCAAACCTCAGGGGTCCGGCCGAGCCGGACCCGGTGTGACGTGCTTCACCCACCCTCGGCACGACAAACGAGGGACCTCGCGGCGGGTTACGTCCTGGCGCGGCGGTGGTCTACCGCGGCGGGTGGGTTTCAGCGCGGCCGGACCAGCGCGGCGAGCTCGAAGTGCATGGGGTCGGTGTAGGCCCAGTCGCCACCCCAGGCGAAGCCCCAGCTCTTGAAGATGTCCACGACACGGGGGTCGATGTCGCCGGTCGAGCCGCGGAGGTTGCCCTGGACGTTGAGGTCGACCGCGATGCCCCAGGTGTGGAGGGAGAGGCCCTTCGCCGGGTCGTTGGCGATGAACCGCGGGGCGTAGCAGCCGCCGAAGTCCCCCGGGTCGACACGGTCCTCGAGGCCGCTGTCCACGACCTCCTGCAGCGCGCCGCGGAGCTGGGGAAGCATCACGCGGTGGCACGTGACCTCGCCCAGGATCGGCACCGGCTCGGTGCGCAGGTTCGCCGCCGTCCACGCCGGATCCGGCTGGACCGTCCCGTCCGCGAAGTAGCGGTAGCGGAAGGACCCGACCGCCTCGGCGACAGAGCCGCCGGTCAGGAACGCGGTCTGCCGTCCCTGGGCGGGCAGCGTCTCCGTCAGCGGGGAGACCGTCACCTGCCGGCCGAGCCTGCGCCGCAGCGCCTCGGCGACCGTGACCGGGTCGGCTTCGTCGGTGGAGACGAGCACGGCGTTGGCCGGGACCATGCCGAGCTGCCGGCCGCGGAGATGGTTCACGACCGCGTCGATCTTGGGTGCCATCGACGCCTGCGCACCCACCCTCAGCGTCAGGGCGCCCCTGTCGTTGCCGAGCGTCAGGTCGCCGCCCAACCGCTGGCCGAGGTCCTCGGCGAGCTCGGGCGTCATCGCGAGGTCTCCCTCGGCGACGCGCTGCCAGACCGCGTCGGCCCTGGCTGTCACCGCCGGGGTGAAGCGCCGGTACGTCGAGGGGTCGACCGCGGCCACGGTGACCGTGCGGCCGTTGAGGGGGGCCGCCGCCACTGCCAGGGACACGCTCGCGTCCACGCCGCGGGTGGTCGCGATGCGGCGCTGCACCCGCGGGGACAGGGTGCCGCGGCCGACGACGACGAGGTCGGCGGACTCGACCCGGCCGGCCAGGGGAGCCGGGTCTTCCACCGAGACGGCCGGGTCCCCGCCCGGGTCGCCCGGTCCGGCGAGCACGGGGACCTCCGCACCGGCCGGGACCGTCTGGACGGTGCCGGCGCCGGGCAGGGCACACCCCGCGGCCGTCGCACCGAAGGCCAGACAGAGCGCCACAGCGACCAGGCGCCTGCGCGCGGTGCGGTGCATGCGACTCCTCCCCGGGGTTCTGTGGGGACAACGACCCGGCCAGAGTCTCGTCACGCCGGACGGTCGGGCAGGCCCGGGTCGAGGCCTTCGCGGACCCATCCTCACGGCCGTCTGTGCCGAACGTCGGGTATGTCCAGGATCCCGCCGACCAGCTCGCGTCCGCCCGGCCCCAAGAGGCGCAGCTCGCTCTCACACCGCCTGGCCGGCGGGCTCGCCGGCCTTCTGGCGGGGGCGGCCGGCGTGGCCGCGGCAGAGGCCGTGACCGCGGCGCTGGAGGGGGTCAGCTCACCTCTGTTCGCGGTCGCCAACCGCGCGGTCGACGCTGCCCCGCGGCCAGTGAAGGAGTGGGCGATCGAGACCTTCGGGGCTGCGGACAAGGCAGTCCTCGTCGGCGGCGTGGTCGCGACGGTCGCGATACTCGCGTTCCTCGCGGGCGCCGTCGGCGCCGTCCAACCCGGTCCGGCCGTCACCGCGTTCGTCGGGCTGAGCGCGGTCGCCGCCGCCGCTGTGACCACCGACCGGGCGGCGACCGCCTCCCCTGCGCTCCGGCTCGTCCCCGTGGTCGCGCTGGTCGTGACGGGGCTGGCGGGGCTGCTGCTCCTCCTGCGGACGCTCCGCCCGGACCCAGCCCCCACGGTCGAGGGACACACACCCACTGGACCGGTGCTCGAGCCCGGCTCGGTCGAGACCCTCGAGCTCGGCAAGCCTCGCCTGCTGCTCCCACCCCACGTGCCCGGTGACGACCTGCCGGCGGAGTTCGACCGTCGCGCGTTCCTCAAGGCGGCGGCGGCGGTCGGGGCGGTCGCCGCGGCGGGGGGCGTGAGCAGCCGGGTGCTCGGCGGTCCCGCGGCCGCGGCGTCGAGGCTCGGGGTGAGCGTCCCGGTTCCCGACGCAGCGGCTCCCGCGCTCACCGAGGGCATGACGCTCGACGTCCCGGGCATCACGCCGTACCTGACCTCGAACCGCGAGTTCTACCGGGTGGACACCGCCCTCCGGGTCCCGGACGTACCAGTCGACACCTGGCGGCTACGTGTGCACGGGCTCGTCGACCGCGAGCTCGACCTGTCCTTCGAGGACCTGCTGTCCCGTCGGCTCGTTGAGCGACGCATCACGCTGACGTGCGTCTCAAACCCTGTCGGCGGCGAGTACGTCGGCAACGCGACCTGGATCGGGGTCCCGGTCCGCGACCTGCTGCGCGAGGCCGGGGTCCGCGGTGGCGCCGACGCGGTGAAGTCCACGAGCGCCGACGACTTCACCGTCGGCACGCCGTTGTCGGCGCTTCTCGACGACGCCCGGGACGCGGTCCTGGCGATCGCGATGAACGGGGAGCCGCTCCCGCTCGAGCACGGCTTCCCGGTCCGCATGGTCACTCCCGGCCTCTACGGGTACGTGTCCGCGACCAAGTGGCTCGTGGACCTCGAGGTCACCCGGTTCGCGGACTTCGAGGCGTACTGGACGACCCGCGGCTACGCGGCGCAGGCCCCGATCAAGACGTC
>DATIBI010000176.1:0-6024 GCA_035457605.1 Nocardioidaceae bacterium | reverse complement strand
CGAGCGTCTTCGTCTTGCGGAACGGGTCGATGAACGCCGTCGTCGGGTCCGGCAGCAGCGCCATGTCGGACTCGTGGATCTTCTGGAAGCCACGGATCGAGGAGCCGTCGAAGTTCAGGCCGTCCTCGAAGACCGACTGGTCGAACGACGACACCGGGACGGTGAAGTGCTGCATGACACCCGGCAGGTCACAGAAACGGACGTCGACCATCTCGACGCCCTCGTCCTTGATGTACTTCAGCAGCTCGTCGGCGTTTGCGAACATTCGTCCTCCTTGGCCGCCGAAGCGGACCAGAGTTCTTCGTGCAAGGAAACAGCGATGCGTCGCTGCACCACTGCCTGGCAACTTATGTACGGGCGATTAAGTGACCGTATCCGGTTTGTTTCACCCATGTAACAGTGTGGTCGCGCGGATCACACCGGGCCAGACCGTCGGCGCCGACACCGGCCGGTAGCGTTGAGCGCGTGACCGAGCATCCGTCCGCGTCAGCCAGCGCCTCGTCGTACCCGGGCGCCCGCCTGGGCCTGCCTCCGGAGGGCCCCGGCTCCGTCGCCAGCTGGCTGCGTCGGGTGCTCGCGCTGTGCGTGGACTGGGCGGCGTCGATGCTGGTGACCGCCGCGTTCGTCGGCACCGAGGTCTGGACCGGTCAGGGGCTCGCGCAGTGGGGCCCGATGCTGGTGTTCCTGCTCGAGGCCACCGTGCTGACCGCGCTGATGGGCGGCTCCTTCGGCCAGCTCCTGTGCCGGGTCGCCGTGGTCCGGATCGACGGCAAGCCGGTGAGCCTGCTCCAGGCGCTGCTGCGCACCTTCCTGATCTGCCTGGTGATCCCGCCCCTGGTGTTCAACCGGGACCAGCGCGGCCTGCACGACCTGGCCACCAAGACGGTCACGCTGGCCCGCTGAACGACCCCCCGGCCCGGGGACCATCGGCCCTGTCCCGACCCGTGGCGCGTTCCTAGCGTGGAGCACGTCCGAGCTTCGCACGAGGGACAGTGATGTACCGCAACCGTCGGGACGCCGGCCGCCGGCTGGCCGACCACCTCCAGCACCTGCGCGGACCGGGGACCGTCGTCCTGGGTCTGCCCCGCGGCGGCGTCCCGGTTGCCTACGAGGTCGCCACCGCCCTCGGGGCGCCGCTCGACGTGATCATGGTCCGCAAGCTCGGGCTCCCGTTCCAGCCCGAGCTCGCCATGGGCGCCATCGGCGAGGGCGGGGTCCGCGTGCTCGACCCGGACCTGATCCGGATGGCGGGCGTCAGCGAGAGCGATCTCGAGGCCGTGGAGCGACGCGAGCGAGAAGTGCTCCAGCGGCGCGCCGAGACCTTCCGCGCGGGCCGGGCGCACGTCCCGCTCGAGGGGAAGACCGTCGTCATCGTCGACGACGGCATCGCCACCGGCTCCACCGCCCAGGCCGCCTGCCAGGTCGCCTCCGCAGCCGGGGCCCGGCGCATCGTGCTGGCCGTGCCGGTCGCGCCGCCCGACGTCGAGGGTCGGTTCCGGGGGTACGTCGACGAGCTCGTGTGCCCGTGGCACCCGCACGGGTTCTCCGCGATCGGCCAGTTCTACGCCGACTTCTCCGCGACCTCCGACGAGGAGGTGGTCGACCTGCTGGACCGAGCCGGGGTCGAGGACCTTCCCGGTCAGCTGAACGTCCCCGCCAAAGCCACCGGGATCGTGCTGTTCGCGCACGGAAGCGGAAGCAGCCAGTACAGCCCGCGGAACCAGTACGTCGCGCGGGTGCTCAACCGCGCCGGTGTGGCCACCTTGCTGTTCGACCTGCTCACCCCCGAGGAGGAGCGGGACCGCGGCAACGTGTTCGACGTGCAGCTGCTCGCCGACCGGCTCGAGAAGGTCACGCGGCAGGTGCACGCCCGTCCGGACCTGAAGGACCTGCGGATCGGCTACTTCGGGGCGAGCACGGGAGCGGCCGCGGCGCTGTGGGCCGCCGCGGAAATGCCCGACCTCGTCGGCGCCGTCGTCTCGCGCGGCGGGCGGCCCGACCTGGCCGAGCCGCGGCTACGGGAGGTGAGGGCGCCGACGCTCCTGGTCGTCGGTGGAAGGGACACCGTGGTCCTCGAGCTCAACCGGCGCGCGCAGCGGCTGCTGACGTGCGAGAACCAGCTGTCCGTCGTACCCGGCGCCACCCACCTGTTCGAGGAGCCGGGCACCCTGCAGCGTGCCGCGGAGCTGGCGAGCGGGTGGTTCGCGGAGCGGCTCAGGCCGGTCGTCGCATCGTGATCTGGGCGACGTCGAGGTAGCCGGTGCGGAAGCCCGCCTCGCAGTAGGCGAGGTAGAACTCCCACATCCGCCGGAACGTGTCGTCGAAGCCCAGCGACTGCACGGTCGGCCAGTTCGCCAGGAACTGCTCGCGCCACAGCCGCAGCGTGTGCGCGTAGTGCTGCCCGAACGGGTGCGTCGCGGACACCCGCAGCGTGGTGTGCTCGGCCAGCACCTGCTCGATCGCCTCGGAGGAGGGAAGCAGCCCGCCGGGGAAGATGTACTTGTGGATCCAGGTGTAGGTGTCCCGGGTCGCCAGGTAGCGCTGGTGCTCCAGCAGGATCGCCTGGATCGCGACCCTCCCACCCGGCGCCAGGAGCGAGTCGATCTTCCCGAAGTACGTCGGCCAGTACTTCTCGCCGACGGCCTCGATCATCTCCACGCTGACGATCGCGTCGAACTGCCCGGTCTGGTCGCGGTAGTCGCGCAGGGCGATCTCCACGCGGTCACCGACACCGGCCGCGTCTACGCGTGACTGCGCGAGCATCGCCTGCTCGGTGGAGAGGGTGATCGTGGTGACCTGCGCGCCCCGCTGGGCGGCGCGGATGGCGAGGGTGCCCCAGCCGGTGCCGATCTCCAGCACCCGGGTTCCGGGGCCGACCTCGGCTGCGTCGAGGATGGCGTCGACCTTGCGCAGCTGGGCATCCTCGAGCTCCGCGAGCTCGGGAGCGGGGTCGAGGGTGGCGAACAGCGCCGAGGAGTAGGACAGGGTTGGGTCCAGGAACTGCTCGAACATGTCGTTCGACAGGTCGTAGTGGGCCTCGATGTTCTTCCGCGCGCCGCTCAGGCTGTTCTCGGGGTTCAGCCCGCGCGGTAGGACGGCGTGCCGAAGCCGGTAGAACGACGGCTTGATGAGCTCGGTCAGCCGCTCCGCGAACGGCGCGAGCACGTCGGCGAGGTCGGTGTCGTCGGAGGCGCGCCACTCGCCGGCCATGTAGGACTCGCCGAGCCCGATCATCGGGCTGTGCCCGAGCCGGGCGAAGAACGGCTCCGTTTCGGCGATGTCGATCGTCGGACCGTGGCCGGGGCCGTAGGTCTCCCCGGTGGCGACGCACACGGTCACCGGGACCCTGCGCAGGATCCGAGCCACGACCTGCTTGGCGACGCGGGCCCGCCAGCCGAACGCCGGGGCAGGCGGCAGGTCCCGCGACGCATTGTCGTCGCCGCTGGCGGTGGCGCCCACGGTGGGGTCGATGGTCGAGGTCATGCCATTCCCTTCGGTGCCTGGTGCGGTCGGCGGGGAACCACCGGTAGCTTGCGGAGCCACAGTCGGATCCCGTGCCAGCGGATCAGCGCGGACACGCGTTGTGACGGCAGCGGGTTGCGCGCCACCGCCCGGAGCGTGCGGCTCCGGGTGGCCGGGACGAGGTCGCCGTGGACGGAACCCTGGAACACCCTGCTCCCGTCCGGCGTGGTCAGGCTGATCGCGACGGCGACGTCGTCGGCGGTGATCCTGGTGCGGATGTCGTAGCGGCCCTCGACGGCGAAGAACGGGGAGACGTAGAACGCCTTGTCGACCGCGGCAGCGTTGCGCCGCGCGTCGCCGTCCACGGGGAGCGGGTAGCAGTGGCGCTCGCCGTAGGTGTTGTGCACCTCGGCGAGGACACCCTCGAGACGGCCCTCGGCGTCGAAGCAGAAGAACGTGGTCAGCGGGTCGAAGACGTAGCCGAGGCTGCGGGCGTTGACGAGCAGCAGCACCCGGTCGGCCGACCAGTCGAGTCCCTGGGCGTCGAGGAAGCTGCGCACCTTGGCCGGCAGCGGCCGGGTGTCGTCGGCCGCGAAGTGGTCCTCGGACCTGATCCGCGCCAGGGGTGAGAGCCACCGGGGGAAGGCGCTGTTCGGGTCGGCGGCGTCCACCAGCCACATCGTCGTGCGGTGGGTGAACTCGTAGGTGAACGGCCGCGTGCGACGGTGGTGCACTGTCGCACGCACCGTGGCCGCGCCCGGGGGAGCGGCGGCGGTCACCAGGTTGCCCCCAGCGCCTCGGCGGCGGCGACACCGGAGCGGCAGCCGTCCTCGTGGAAGCCCCAGCCGTGGTAGGCGCCGGCGAACGCGAGCCGGTCGCTGTTGAGCGAGCCGAGCCGGGCCTGCGCGGCGACCGAGGCCGCGGTGTAGGTCGGGTGCTGGTAGGTCATGGTCGCGACGACGTGCTCCGGCGCCGGGCCTTCGTCCGGGTTCAGGGTCACCACCAGCGGTTCGGACTCGGGATGGCCCTGCAGCCGGTTCATCCAGTAGGAGACCCGGGTCCGGTCGGTGAGGGTGTCGCAGTCCTCAAGCCGGTAGTTCCAGCTGGCCCGCGACCGGCGGTGCGCGGGGAGGACGCTGTCGTCGCGGTGCAGCCACGCCACGTTGGTGGAGTACCCGAACGAGCCGAGCAGCTCGGTCTCGGCGTCGCCGGCGTCGGTCAGCAGCGCCAGCGCGTCGTCGGCGTGGGTGGCGAGGACGACCTTGTCGAAGGCGTGATGGTCGCCCGAGCCGGTGTCGACCTCGACGGCGTCGGGCTTGCGGCTGACCGCCGTGACCCGTGTGCCGGCGCGGACCACGTCGAGCCGGTCGGTGATCGCCTGCACATAGGAGCGCGAGCCGCCGACCACGGTGTGCCAGGTGGGGGAGTCGCCCAGGGTCAGGAAGCCGTGGTGCCGCAGGAACGCGAACAGGTACGCCGCCGGGTAGGCAAGCGCCTCGTTGTGCCCCATGGACCACACGCACGAGACGACCGGCAGTGCGTAGTGGGTGACGAAGTGCCGGTCGAAGCCGTGCTCGGTGAGGAACTCCTCGTAGGTGATCGAGGACGTCGGGTCCTCCTCCAGGAAGGCGAGCGCCTGCTTCTGGAACCTGCGCACCTGGAGCAGCAGCCGCCAGAACGTGGGGTCGACGACCCGGCGCCGCTGGGAGAAGATCCCGTCCGCCTTGCGGCCGCCGGTGTAGGTCAGGCCGCACCCCTCGCAGCAGATGCTCATGCTCATCTCGGTCGGCCGGGTCTGCACGCCGAGCTCGGCGAACAACCTGCGCAGCAACGGGTAGGTCCGGTCGTTGAGCACGATGAAGCCCGAGTCGACGGGAACTGTCGAGCCGTCGGACAACGTCACGTCGTGGGTGTGCGCGTGCCCCCCGATCCGGCCGTCCGCCTCGAACAGCGTCACGTGGTGGGTGCGCTGGAGCAGGTAGGCAGCGGTGAGCCCGGACACGCCGCCACCGACCACCGCGACGGTCGGTCGCCCGTCGTACCCGCCCGTCATCGGGCCGTCCTCGAGTGCGTCATGCCGGGGGTTCGGCGCGGAAAGCGGGACGGATTGGTCTGCGGAACCCGGGGTGGCGGACGTCACGAGACCGCGTCCGGCTCGACGACCTCCAGCCGGACGCGCTTGTTGCCCCTGCCTTTGGACTCGGTGCCGGTGACCACGACCCGGCCGACCTCGGCGGTGCTCAGCACGTGCGTGCCCCCGTCGGCCTGCTTGTCGAGCCCGACGATGTCGATCACCCGCAGCGGGTCGATCTCGCGGGGGATCAGGTTGGCGGAGGTGCGGATGAGCGCATGGTCCTCGTCGGCGGCCTCGCGGCCGACGAACTCGACCAGGATCTGCCGCGCCGCGGCGATCTCCTCGTTGATCCGGGCCTCGACCTGGCGCCCGAACTCCGCCGACATCGACGGTAGCGGGAAGTCGAGGCGACCCTTGCCGGGGTCCATGTTGCCGCCGGTCACGGCGACCCCGTGGTCGGCCCACATCACCCCGCAGAGGATGTGCAG
>DATIBI010000175.1:0-2339 GCA_035457605.1 Nocardioidaceae bacterium | reverse complement strand
GACCGCGACGCCCTCGGTGTCCCGGAGTCGGCACCGTACGACCGGGTGCTGGTCTCCGCCGAGGCCAGCCGCGTCCCCACGGAGCTCGTGGACCAGCTTGCGGTCGGCGGCCTGATGGTGGTTCCGGTCCGAGGCCGGATGACGGTCGTACGCCGGACGACGGGCAGGCCCGAGGTCAGCCGCGAGGGGTGGTACTCCTTCGTCCCCCTGGTGGAGCCTTAGCCCCGCACAGCCCTCAGGCCAGGGAGTGCGTCACGGGGATCTCGCTGCGCGGACCCGCGGCGTTCGTCGCCACGCCGGTGAACCCTCCGGCGAGGAGGATCAGGCCCACCGCCGAGGCCACGCGCGCATCAGTGCCCTCGCCCAGCAGGGGTACGACGACCTGCATGGCGAGGAAGGCCATCAGGAGCCACGGGACCCAGTTCGGCACCTGCCTGGCCCGGAAGAGACCGAGTGCGATCAGCAGCACGCCCAGGATGAAGGCGTAGACCCAGACGTTGAGCGGGATCATCAGGCCGGGCTGCTCGAGCGAGGCGGTGACGAGGTTGATCTCGTCGCGGTCGAGGGTATCCGTGGCAATCGTCTGGAGTGCGAGGGAGCGGAACATCAGCATCAGCGCCGCGAGACCACCGACGCCCACGCAGCCCACGACGAAGACCGCCACCCCGGTCATGCCGAGGCCGCGCCCGCGTCGCTCCTGGAAGAGCGTCATCAGCGCCGGCATCCCGAGCACCAATCCGACAGCGCCCCCGAAGAAGAGGACACTCATCGCCAGCCAGCGGCCGGGGTACTCGGCGGCCACGAGCATCTGGGCCGCGGGTGAGTCCTCACTGCCGCCGGGGTTGAGCATCTGTGCGAGCACCAGAGCCATCACCCCGGTCACGAGGGCAGCAGCCGACACCGGGACCCACTCTGAACGCATGCCCCCGAGGGTACGGGTGGGGAACGTCCGATGCATAACAGTTCCGTAATTGCCGCGGACCGGACGATGGGGCTGGTCTGGTCAGGTGTCGGATTCATCCTGATCCGTGCCGCAGGCCGGGGACGTACGCTGGATCGCGTGCACGCTGCGCTCGACCTCCTTGCGACCCGGCGATTCACCGCGCTGACCGGAGCCGGGGTCAGCACGGACTCGGGCATCCCGGACTACCGGGGCCCCGGGGCTCCGGTACGCACGCCGATGACCTACCAGGAGTTCGTGTCGGGTCCTACCGCGCAGCGGCGGTACTGGGCCCGTTCCTTCCTCGGCTGGTCCCGCATGCGGCACGCGGAGCCGAATCCCTCGCACCACGCGCTGGCGAGGCTCGGCGCCGTGGGCAGGACGCCGCTGCTGATCACCCAGAACGTCGACGGGCTGCACGAGCGCGCCGGCACCCCCGCAGTGTGCGCGCTGCACGGCCGGATCGCGGACGTCGTGTGCCTGTCCTGCCGGCACCGCACCGGCCGGACCGTCCTCCAGGAGCGGATGACGCGGCTCAACCCCGGGTTCTCAGCGGCGCACCGCTCGGTGGCCACGCGGCCCGACGGCGACGTCGAGCTCGAGGCCACCGACGGCTTCGAGGTCCCCGCCTGCGAGGTGTGCGGCGGGGTCCTCAAGCCGGACGTGGTCTTCTTCGGTGAGAACGTCCCGAAGGACCGCGTGCAGCGCTGCTACGACGCCGTCGAGGCCGCCGACGCCCTTCTCGTGGCCGGGTCCTCGCTGACCGTGCTGTCAGGGCTCCGGTTCGTCAGGCACGCCACCAAGCTGGGCATCCCGGTGGTCATCGTCAACCGGGGCCACACCCGCGGCGACGAGCTGGCGACGTACAAGGTCGACGCCGGCTGCGCCGGCTTCCTGACCGCTCTCGCGGAAGCAGCCGGTCAGGAGACGTCGCGCCGGACCGACAGGACGACGCCGAGCCCCGCCAGCACGAGCCCGTAGGCGAGAAGGACCACCCCGCCTGCCCACCACTCGAGGTAGTCCAGCATTACGTCACCCGGCGCCAGCAGCGCCGAGGAGGCGTTGGACGGCAGCCACTTGACCAGCCAGTCCATGTCTGCGGCGGCGAGTGCGAATGTGAGCAGTGGCTCGATGAGGAACGTGATCAGGATGGCGATGACGATCGCCGCGATCTGGCTGCGGATGAGCGTGCCGATCCCGATGCCGAGCACGGTCCAGATCGCCACGGCGAGCACCGCGAGACCCATCGTCACCCAGAGCCGGTCGGCGTCGAGCCCGAGCCCGTAGCCGCGGATCGCCATCGTGGTCCCGCCGGCGACGAGGACCACGAGCAGGCCGAGCACGGCGTAGACGACACCCATCACGGCGTGGGCGAGGATCTTCGCCACGACCACCCGGC
>DATIBI010000174.1:0-3499 GCA_035457605.1 Nocardioidaceae bacterium | reverse complement strand
CCCAGGAACGCGGTCGCCACCACGACGACGGCACCGACGACCACCGGACGGTAGCCCTTGCGGGCGGAGCCGTAGCGCTCGGCGAGGTCGGTGGTCACGCCGCCCATTCTGGCACCCGGGCGGGCACCTAGAATCCCCGGCATGCCCAACGCGCCCCGCGCCGGCCTCCGGCTCATGCACGTGCACGCCCACCCCGACGACGAGTCGAGCAAGGGCGCGGCCACCACCGCCATGTACGTCGCGCAGGGGGTCGACGTCCACGTGGTCACCTGCACCGGTGGCGAGCGCGGGTCGATCCTGAACCCCAAGATGGACCGCCCCGACGTGCTCGCGAACATCAGCGAGATCCGCCGGGCCGAGATGGAGAAGGCGCGGGAGATCCTCGGCGTGACCCAGGACTGGCTCGGGTTCGTCGACTCCGGGTGGCCGGAGGGGGACCCGAAGCCGCCGCTGCCCGAGGGCTGCTTCGCGCTCGTGCCGGTCGAGCAGGCCGCGGAGCCGCTGGTGCGGCTGATCCGCGAGTTCCGTCCGCACGTGATGACCACCTACGACGAGAACGGCGGCTACCCGCACCCCGACCACATCATGTGCCACAAGGTGAGCGTGGCCGCCTTCGAGGCCGCGGGCGACCCCACCCGCTACCCCGACGCGGGGGAGCCGTGGCAGCCGCTGAAGCTCTACTACCACCACTCGTTCCACCGCGAGCGCACCCAGGCGCTGCACGACGAGATGATCATGCGCGGAATGACCTCGCCCTACGAGGAGCGGCTCTCGGACTGGAAGCCGGACCCGGTCCACGCCGCCCGGATCACCACCCGGGTTCCGTGCGCGGAGTACTTCCCGGTGCGCGACCAGGCGCTGCTCGCGCACGCCACCCAGATCGACCCGGACGGGGCCTGGTTCGCCTGCCCCACCGAGGTGCACCAGCACGCCTGGCCGTCCGAGGACTACGAGCTCGCACGCAGCCTGGTCGACGTCGAGCTGCCGGAGACGGATCTGTTCGCCGGCGTCCGCGAGGCACTTGAGACACTGGGAGCATGAGCACGCTGAACATCGTCTGGACCGTCCTCGTCCCGCTCGTCGAGCAGGGACCCGACCCCGAGGACGTGAAGCCCGGCTGGCTCGGGTTCGGCGTCTTCCTGCTGCTCGCGGCGGCGGTGGTGTTCCTCGCGTTCAGCTTCACCAAGCAGCTGCGCAAGGCGCGAAACCACTTCGAGGCCGAGGACCGGGCCGCGACCGGGCAGCAGAACAACGCCGACGGGAACGGGCCTGAGGGCGACACCGACCGGGCCTGATCCCGGCTCGGGCGCCGATATGCCCGATTCAACGATCTGCTGAACCAGCCGTTGACGGCCTGCTCGCGGGGCTCGATGGTGTGCTCACCACCATCACACGTGAGGAACGCGAGCATGCAGGTTCCCGCACCCTTCGAGTACGAACGCGCCACCAGCGTCGACCACGCGATCGGCCTCCTCGAGCGGCTCGGGAGCGAGGCGTACCTGGTCGCCGGCGGCCACAGCCTGATCCCGATGATGAAGCTCAGGCTGGCCAACCCCGAGTACCTCATCGACATCAACGACCTGCACGACGAGCTCGGCTACGTCCGGGTCGGGGTCGACGAGGTCCGGATCGGGGCGATGACCCGGCACCGGGAGCTGCTGGAGTCCGCCGAGCTCACCGCCCTGTTCCCGATCTTCGCCGACGCCGAGCGGGTGATCGCCGACCCCGTGGTGCGCAACCGCGGCACCATCGGCGGGTCGCTGTGCCAGGCGGACCCGTCGGAGGACCTCTCCGCGGTGTGCACCACGCTCGACGCCGTCTGCGTGATCCGCGGCCGGGACGGCGAGCGCACCGTGCCGATGGCGGAGTTCCACCGCGGCCCCTACGAGACAGCCGTCGAGCACGGCGAGATGCTCACCGAGATCCGGATCCCCGTGCGCCCGCACGGGTCGAGCGCCTACGCGAAGGTCGAGCGGCGGGCCGGCGACTGGGCGGTGACCTCGGCCGGCGCCGCGGTCTGGATGGACGGCCCGGTGATCGCCGACGCCCGGGTGGGGCTGGCCGCGGTCGGGCCGCACACCACGAGCATCCCGGAGGTCTCCGAGACCCTCCGCGGGCAGGAGCCGTCGGAGGAGCTGTTCGCGCAGGCAGGCGGTATCGCCGCGCGCAGCTGCAGCCCGGCGACCGACAACCGGGGGAGCGCTGAGTACAAGCGCCATCTCGCCGACGAGCTGACCCGGCGGACCCTGCGCAAGGCCGTGGAACGGGTCCGTGCCGGCGCGGCCGGCGACCGGGGAAGGAGCTGACATGCAGGTGACGATGACGGTGAACGGCGAGACGGTCACCCGGGAGATCGAGGGCAGGATGCTGCTGGTGCACTTCCTGCGCGACGAGCTCGGCCTGACCGGGACGCACTGGGGCTGCGACACCAGCAACTGCGGCACCTGCGTGGCGTGGCTGGACGACGAGCCGGTCAAGACCTGCACCGTGCTCGCCGCGATGGCCTCGGGCCACGACGTGCGCACGGTCGAGGGTCTCGAGCAGGACGGCGTGCTCGACCCGGTCCAGGAGGGCTTCATCCGCTGCCACGGCCTCCAGTGCGGGTTCTGCACCCCGGGCATGCTGATGGTCGCGCGGGCGCTGCTCGACCGTGACCCGGACCCGAGCGAGGAGACGATCCGGGAGGCCATCTCCGGGCAGATCTGTCGCTGCACCGGCTACACCACGATCGTCCGGTCCGTGCAGTGGGCCGCCGAGCACTCCCGGGAGGCAGCCGCCGCCGAGGCCGCCGGGACCGAGCCGGTGGGGAGCACGTCATGACCGTCGTCGACAAGCCCGAGGACCTCGACCACGTCGACAACGACCAGAAGCCGCTGGGCCACGGCAGGATGCTGCGCAAGGAGGATCCGCGGTTCGTGCGCGGCCTGGGCAGGTACTGCGACGACGTCCAGCTGCCCGGGATGCTGCACCTGGCGATCCTGCGGTCACCGGTGGCACACGCCCGGATCGTCAGCATCGACACCACGGCCGCCGAGGCGCACCCCAAGGTCAAGGCCGTGGTCACCGGCGCGGCGCTGGCGGAGAAGGGGCTGGCCTGGATGCCGACCCTGTCCAACGACGTCCAGGCCGTCCTGGCCACGGACAAGGTCCGGTTCCAGGGCCAGGAGGTCGCCTTCGTCGTCGCCGAGGACCGGTACGCGGCCAGGGACGCGCTGGAGCTCATCGACGTCGAGTACGAGATCCTGCCGCCGGTAATCGACGTGCGGAAGGCGCTCGAGCCGGACGCCCCGGTGATCCGTACCGACCTCGAGGGCAAGACCGACAACCACTGCTTCGACTGGGAGACCGGCGACGCCGAGGCCACCCAGGCAGTCTTCGACAGGGCCGACGTGGTCGTCACCGAGGACATCGTCTACCCGCGGGTGCACCCGGCGCCGATGGAGACCTGCGGCACGGTGGCGAGCATGGACCGGGTCACCGGCAAGCTCACGGTCTGGTC
>DATIBI010000173.1:0-8155 GCA_035457605.1 Nocardioidaceae bacterium | reverse complement strand
GACCAGCACGCTCCCGGGCGCCGCCGGGACGCGGGCGCTGGCGGACGCCGAGCCGCGGGTGTTCTGGCTGGAGGACCCGGACCGGCCGGAGGTCGCCGAGCCGCTGGTCGGGCACACGCGGGCCGACCTCGTCGTGGTCGGCGGCGGCTACACCGGGCTGTGGACCGCGTTGCGGGCCAAGGAACGCACGCCCGAGCGGGACGTGGTGCTGCTCGAGGCCGGCCGGTGTGGTGACCAGGCAAGCGGGCGCAACGGCGGGTTCGCCGCGGCCACCCTCACCCACGGCTTCGGCAACGGGAGGGCACGCTGGCCCGAGGAGCTGGCCGAGCTCGACCGGATCGGTGCGGAGAACCTGCGCGCCATCGGCGAGACCGTCCGCCGCTACGACATCGACTGCCGCTGGGAGACCACCGGCGAGCTCACCGTGGCCACGGCCCCGCACCAGGTCACCGAGCTCGCCGAGCTGGCGGGGGACATGCAGGCCGCGGGTCACGACGTGCGGCTGCTCGACGAGTCCGGGACCCGCGCGGAGGTTGCCTCCCCGACGTACCTCGCCGGCCTTCTCGACCCCCACGGCGTGGCCCTGGCCGAGCCCGCCCGCCTGGCCTGGGGACTGCGCCGCGCCTGCCTGGAGCACGGGGTGCGGATCCACGAGCAGACCCCGGTCACGGGGCTGGCCAGGGCCGGCGCCGGGATGGTCGTGCGTGCCCGGCACGGGTCGGTTCGCGCCGGCCGGGCCGCGCTCGCCACCAACGCGTTCCCGTCGCTGCTGCGCCGGCTGCGGCTGATGACGGTCCCGGTCTACGACCACGTGCTGATGACCGAGCCGCTCAACGACGACCAGCGGGCCGCGGTCGGGTGGACCGGGCGGCGCGGCGTGGGTGACGCGGCCAACCTGTTCCACTACTACCGGCTGACCCGCGATGGCCGGATCCTGTGGGGCGGCTACGACGCGGTCTACCACTACGGCAGCCGGATCCACCGCGACCTCGAGCAGCGCGAGCGCACCCACCGGCTGCTCGCCGAGCACTTCTTCACGACCTTCCCGCAGCTCGAGGGGCTCCGGTTCAGCCACCGCTGGGGCGGCGTGATCGACACCAGCACCCGGTTCGCGGCGTTCTTCGGGCGCGGGTACGACGGACTCGTGGCCTACGCGCTCGGCTACACCGGGCTCGGCGTCGCCGCGACCCGGTTCGGCGCCGACGTCATGCTCGACCTGCTCGGCGGCGAGGAGACCGAACGGACCCGGCTCCGGATGGTCCGGGAGACGCCCCTGCCGTTCCCGCCCGAGCCGCTGCGTTTCGCGGGCGTGCAGCTGACCCGCTGGGCCAGCGCCCGCGCGGACGCGCAGCAGGGGCGACGGAACCTGTGGCTGCGGTCCCTGGACCGGATGGGGCTCGGCTTCGACTCCTGAGCGACCCGCGGGGGCGACCGAGCCTGTGTCACTTCCCGATGCGAACCTGCTCTTCCCACGGAACGTGACACGTGGGAAGTGGAGGTTTCACGACATACCGTGGGAAAACTCCCGCCCGTCGTCGCGTCAGCGGCAGCGGTCCGTGGCGACCCGCCGGGCCTCCCGGCGCTCGACCCGGACGCCGATCGAGGTGGCGTTGTCGGTCTCGTCGGTCTCGCGGAGCACCCCGAGCGGGTCCGCAGCGAGGTCCAGGCAGAGCAGGTGGCCGTCCACGCCGGGGGGCAGCCTCAGGGTCTGCCCGTCGAGCTGGGCGACGTAGACGTCCACCCAGCCGGGGGAGATGCCCTGCCGGCTCCAGCGGGTGCACTCGCCGAAGACCGCCTCGGGCACCACGACGGGCTGGCCCGGCACCCGCACGTTGTCGCGCAGGCAGAAGCTGACCTTGTCCCTGGAGACGAGAGGCGCGGTGTCGCCTGGCCGCCGCAGCGCGTAGCGGGCCATCGCGCCGAAGTGCCAGTGGTCGTGGCCAGGGTGCCGCAGCATGCAGCCGACGAAGACGCGGTCCCGGCTCAACGGGTCGCGGCCGCGCTGGAAGACCCCGTCGCCGTCGCCGTCGCGGTGCAGGCGCTGGGCAGCGGGGTGCTGCCCTGGCGGACACCCCGGGCGCCGGGCCGGCCGCAGAAGCAGCGGCCCCGGTCCCAGGTTCGCCAAGGACGCGGAGAACCGCAGCAGCCTGGCCCGGCCGTCGCGCTCGACGAGGAGGTCGCTCGCACCCAGGCTGCGCACGTTGGGCAGCAGCAGTGCGGGGTCGGTGGGCGCCGGGGAGGGCGCCTGCGCGACGGGTCCCGGTCCGGCCCGCGCAGGCACGGGGGTGCTGTCGCGGTCGCCCCCGGTGGCCAGCAGTGCGCCGGTGAGGGCGAGCGCCGCGACGGCACCTCCTCCGAGGACCAGGCGAGCCCTGCGACCCACCCCTCCACGGTCGCAGCCGGACTGCAGCAGCGTCCAGGCCTCTCCGGGACGGCCCGGCTTCGCGGCCACGGTGGCGTCCTCCGCCGCTGACCCGGGCAAGCGTCGGGCCGCCGCCCGTGGCGACGGCCCGTGCCGTGGTCCCTGCCGGTCAGGTCCCCCAGCGCTCGGTGCTCTGGAAGGGCCGCATCGGGGCCGACTCGGCGACCTCGCGCGGCTCCTGCGGCAGGATCGACCAGGCCTTCTCCAGCACCACGCGGACCTTCTGCTCGATCTCGTCGAAGTGCTCCTGCTCGCAGATCAGCGGCGGCGCGAACTGGATCACCGGGTCGCCGCGGTCGTCGGCCCGGCAGTACAGCCCCTCGTCGTACAACGCCTTGGAGAGGAAGCCGCGCAGCAGCATCTCGGCCTCCGCGTCGTTGAAGGTCTCCTTGGTGGCCTTGTCCTTGACCAGCTCGATGCCGAAGAAGAACCCGTCGCCGCGCACGTCTCCGACGATGGGCAGGTCGGTCAGCTTCTCGAGCGTGGAGCGGAAGGCGCCCTCGTTGGCGCGCACGTGCTCGAAGATGCCCTCCCTCTCGAAGATGTCGAGGTTCGCGAGGGCGACCGCCGTGGAGACTGGGTGGCCGCCGAACGTGTAGCCGTGGGCGAACATGTTGGTGCCCTCGAGGAACGGCTCCATCAGCCTGTCGGACGCGATCATGGCGCCGAGCGGGGAGTACCCGGAGGTGAGCCCCTTGGCGACGGTGATCATGTCCGGTTCGTAGCCGTACCGCTCGGCGCCGAAGGCGTAGCCGAGCCGGCCGAAGGCGCAGATGACCTCGTCGCTGACGAGGAGCACGTCGTACTCGTCGCAGATCTCGCGCACCCGCTGGAAGTAGCCGGGCGGGGGCGGGAAGCAGCCACCGGCGTTCTGCACCGGCTCGAGGAAGACCGCGGCCACGGTCTCCGGTCCCTCGTTCTCGATCGCGATGGCGATCTGGTCCGCCGCCCATCGACCGAAGGCCTCGGGGTCGTCGGCGTGCTCCGGCGCCCGGTAGAAGTTCGTGTTGGGTACGCGGAACGTCGAGGGCACCAACGGCTCGAAGACCGCCTTCAGCGCGGGCAGCCCGGTGATCGAGAGCGCGCCCTGGGTGGTTCCGTGGTAGGCGATGGCGCGGCTGATGACCTTGTGCTTCATCGGCTTGCCGGTCAGCCGGAAGTAGTTCTTGGCAAGCTTCCAGGCGGTCTCGACGGCCTCGCCGCCGCCGGAGGTGAAGAACACCCGGTTGAGGTTGCCGGGAGCCATCTCCGCCACGCGTTCGGCGAGCTGGATCGCGGTGGGGTGGGCGTAGGACCACAGCGGAAAGTAGGCGAGGTCCGAGGCCTGCTTCGCGGCGGCCTCGGCGAGCTCGGTCCGTCCGTGGCCGAGCTGGTTCACGAACAGGCCGGCCAGGGCGTCGAGGTACCGCTTGCCCTGCGCGTCGTAGACATAGGGACCCTCGCCGCGCACGATGATCGGGACCTCTGCGTGGTCGTAGCTCGACATCCGCGTGAAGTGCATCCACAGGTTCTCGCGCGCGGCCTTCTGCAGGCTGGTGTAGGCCTCCGGCTCCATCGCCGGGCCCTTCGATTCAGATGACATGTCCCGCTTCCCTCGGTGTCGTCGTGCCGGACCGTGTCCATCTTGCTCCGCTTGATCCATCGGAGCAAGTGATTCCGTTGAGTCCGTGGCTGTAGATTACCCATGTCGTGGGAGTGAACCCTAGATTACCTACGGAATCCGTGGTTTGGCGAGGCGAGGAGTGAGGTGTGCAGGGGCGAGCGCTGGTGTTCTTGAACGGAAGCGTCTTCGACGGGCACCGTCATCGCCGCGGGTTCGGCCTCGCGGTGTCCGACGGTGTGGTCACCGCGGTCGGACCGGACGTGGAGGTCGTGGGCCACGCGGGGGCGGCCGCGGACGTGGTCGACCTCGACGGCGGGCTGGTCCTGCCGGGGTTCCAGGACGCTCACGTGCACCCGGTGCAGGGCGGACTGGAGCGGATGCGCTGCGACCTGTCGGACGTGCACACACGCGCGGGTTACCTAGACCGGATCGCCGAGTACGCCGCGGCCAACCCCCACCTGCCCTGGATCGCCGGCGGCGGGTGGTCGATGTCGGTGTTCGGCGTCGGAGGCCCGACCGCGGACGAGCTGTCGTCCGTCGTACCCGACCGGCCGGTGTTCCTGCTCAACCGCGACCACCACGGGGCGTGGGCCAACCACCGGGCCCTGGAGCTGGCCGGCCTGGACCGGCGCAGTCCCGACCCGGTCGACGGGCGGCTGGAGCGCGACGCCGAGGGCAGTCCCACCGGCACCCTGCACGAAGGCGCGATGGCGCTCGTCGCCCGGCACATGCCGGAGACCACGGCCGAGGAGTACCACCGGGCGCTGCTGGTGGGCCAGTCCTACCTGCACTCGGTGGGGGTGACGGCGTGGCAGGACGCGATCCTCGGCGACTACGCCGGACACGCGGACGCGTCCCCGGCCTACCTGCGTGCAGTCGACTCCGGGGAGCTCACCGCACGGGTGCGCGGGGCGCTGTGGTGGGACCGTGCCCGCGGCGCCGAGCAGGTCGCCGAGCTGGTCGAGCGGCGGGAGGCGTGCACCCGCGGCCGGTTCAGCGCCGGCGCGGTGAAGGTGATGCAGGACGGCATCGCGGAGAACTACACGGCCGCGATGACCTCGCCCTACCTCGACGCCTGCGGGTGCCGCACCCAGAACGCCGGGCTCTCCTTCGTCGACCCGGTGGCGCTGCGCGAGCACGTCACCCGGCTCGACGCGGAGGGTTTCCAGGTCCACGTGCACGCGATCGGCGACCGGGCGGTCCGCGAGGCGCTCGACGCGTTCGAGGCGGCGCGTGCGGCGCACGGCCCGAGTACGGCGCGCCACCACATCGCCCACCTCCAGGTGATCCACCCCGACGACATCGGCCGGTTCGCCGCCCTGAACGTGGCCGCGAACATGCAGCCGCTGTGGGCCCACCTGGACGAACAGATGACCGAGCTGACGATGCCGTTCCTCGGCGAGGAGCGGGGCCGCTGGCAGTACCCGTTCGCGGGTCTCGCCCGCGCCGGGGCCCGACTCGCCGCAGGCAGTGACTGGCCGGTGACCACGCCCGACCCGCTCCAGGCGATCCACGTCGCGGTGAACCGCTGGGCCCACGGGGAGGAGGGTCGAGCCGGGTCCGAGCCGTTCCTGCCCGAGCAGGCGCTCACCCCGGAGCAGGCGTTCGCGGCCTACACCAGCGGGTCGGCGTTCGTGAACCACCTCGACGACACGGGCGCGCTGGCACCCGGGATGCGCGCCGACCTCGCCGTGCTGGACCGGGACCCGTTCCTCGGCGAACCGGCCAGGATCGCCGAGGCGAGGGTGCTGCGCACCTACGTCGACGGTGAGCCCGTGTTCCTGGCTTCCTGACGGTTCTGCCTCCTCGGCGGTGGGGGTGGCGGTGGCTACTGTCGGCCCATGAGCGAGGCCGCACCCGACCGCACCGCACCCGACCGCACCGCCGCCGAAACCGGCCACCTCAACGCCGACCTCGTGCTCGAGGGCGGCGGGGTCAAGGGCATCGCGCTGGCCGGGGCGATCCTGACCCTGGCCGAGGCCGGGTACCGCTTCCCGCGGGTGGCCGGCACCTCGGCCGGGGCGATGGTGGGCGCGGTGCTCGCCGCGCTGCAGCGCAGCGGGGAGCCCGTCGCGGCGCTGGAGGAGGTCGCCCGCACGCTGGACTACCGCCGCTTCCGCGACCGGGGCTTCCCGGGGCGCTACCTCGGCCCGGCCGGGTTCCTCGCCGACGGGCTGTCGCTGCTGTTCGAGGACGGCGCCTACGAGGGCGACTACCTGCGGCAGTGGGTCGCGGGCGTGCTGGGCGACCTCGGGGTGACCCGGTTCGGCGACCTGCGCACCGACGACCCCGGCGACGACGGCACCCTGCACCACCGGTACTCACTCGTG
Organism: Nocardioidaceae bacterium; assembly: GCA_035457605.1. Lineage (GTDB taxonomy): Bacteria > Actinomycetota > Actinomycetes > Propionibacteriales > Nocardioidaceae > Nocardioides_C. Next base: position 1,800 of record DATIBI010000173.1, on the reverse strand, counting down.
GTCACCGCCAGCGACCTCTCCCGGCGACGGCTGGTGCGGCTGCCGTGGGACTACCCCGCCTACGGCCTCGACCCGGACGAGCAGCCCGTCGCCGACGCGGTGCGTGCCTCGGCGTCGATCCCCTACCTCTTCGAGCCGGTCACCCTGCGCGGCCGGCAGGGTGCCAGCACGCTCGTCGACGGGGGACTGCTGTCGAACTACCCGATCACCACCTTCGACCGCCGGGACGGGAAGGAACCCCGCTGGCCGACGATCGGAGTCCGGCTCGACGCGCTCGGGCTCGACGTCGAGGAGCCGGTGGCCCCCGTGCGCGGTCCGGTCTCGATCGGCCTCGCGCTGGTGCAGACCGCGATCGAGGCCTGCCAGGCCGAGCACGTGCTCGACCCGTGCAACGTGGCCCGCTCGGTCTACGTCGACACCTCGGCGGTCAGCGCGGTGGACTTCTCCCTCAGCGAGGAGCAGCAGCGCGAGCTGCTCGCCGAGGGCGGCCGCTCCGCCGCGCGGTTCCTCGCCTCCTGGGACTACGAGGAGTGGCTCGCCGCCTGTCGGTGAACCCGCGTCGGGTCGGGCCGCCTGACTGGCGGTACGACGCGGCGAACATTGGCGAGGTCGACGGCGAGAGCGGCCTGGAACTGACGAATCCGTCGGAAAGGACGTGAATGCTCTACCGAATCCGTTGTCATGTGGTTAGGCTCGGGGCGCCGGGGGAACCCGGCCCGAGACCTCACAACCGACGAGTGACAGGGACCTACTTCTCATGGCACAGCAGTTCCGGAACATCATCGGCGGCACCGCGGTCGACGCCGCCTCGGGGGAGACCTACGACCTCGTCAACCCGGCGACCGGCGAGGTCTACGCCTCGGCGCCGGCCTCGGGGGCCGAGGACGTCGACCGGGCGATGACGGCGGCCGCCGACGCGTTCGAGAGCTGGGGTGAGACCACCCCCGCGGAGCGGCAGAAGGCACTGCTCAAGATCGCGGACGCGCTGGAGTCCCGGGCGGCCGAGTTCGTCAAGGCGGAGTCGGAGAACACCGGCAAGCCGATCGGGATGACCGAGGAGGAGGAGCTCCCGCCCTGCGTGGACCAGCTCAGGTTCTTCGCCGGCGCCGCGCGGGTCCTCGAGGGCCGCTCGGCCGGCGAGTACATGAAGGACCACACGTCGATGATCCGCCGCGAGCCGATCGGCGTGGTCGCCCAGGTGACGCCGTGGAACTACCCGCTGATGATGGCGATCTGGAAGATCGCGCCCGCGCTGGCGGCCGGCAACACCGTCGTCCTCAAGCCCTCGGACACCACCCCGGCCTCGACCACGCTGCTCGCCGAGCTCGCCCAGGAGTTCCTCCCGGCGGGCGTGTTCAACGTGGTGTGCGGTGACCGGGACACCGGCCGCGCGCTCGTCGAGCACCCGACGCCGCAGCTGGTGTCGATCACCGGGTCGGTGCGCGCGGGCATGGAGGTCGCCGGCTCCGCGGCGGCGCAGCTCAAGCGCGCGCACCTCGAGCTCGGCGGCAAGGCGCCGGTGATCGTCTTCGACGACGCCGACGTCGAAGCCGCGGCCGAGGGCATCGCCATGGCCGGCTACTTCAACGCCGGGCAGGACTGCACCGCCGCCACCCGGGTCCTCGCAGCCCCCGGCGTGCACAACGACTTCCTGGCCGCGCTCACCGAGCAGGCCAGGAAGACCAGGACCGGCATGCCCGACGACGAGGACGTGCTCTACGGCGCGCTGAACAACGAGAACCAGCTGGCCCGGGTCAGCGGGATGGTCGAGCGCCTGCCGGGCCACGCCAACGTCGAGGT
>DATIBI010000172.1:0-9973 GCA_035457605.1 Nocardioidaceae bacterium | reverse complement strand
CAGCACGGGGTGGCCCGCTGGGACGGCGAGGGACCGGTCACCGCCCAGCACGTCAAGGACTTCCTCGGCCCCTGGTGCCGGTTCAGCATCAAGCCGGTGATCGACCTGGAGAACCTGACCCCGGTCGACGCCTACGAGTCGGCTAAGCACAAGGAGGCAGTGCACCTGCGGAGTCCGGCCGACTTCTTCCCCTGGTCTGCGAACCTCGACCGAGACAAGCACCTGGAGCACAACAAGCCCTACCGACCCCGAGCCAGCGGCGGGCCACCCGGGCAGACCAGCATGACCAACCTCGGGTTGACCGGGGTGTTCCATCACCGGATCAAGACCCACGGACCCTGGCAGGTCCGCCAACCCTTCTCCGGGATCTGGATCTGGCGCTCACCCCTGGGCGAGTACTACCTCGTCGACGACACCGGCACCCGCCGTACCACCGATCCGGCAGAGACCACCTGCGCGACCACCGGCCGACCGCTGGAGCCTGCACGTCGGCCCACCGCCACCGGCGACCTCACGACCGAGGTCTGGGTCGACCGGCCCCACCTCCACCTCACCGACGACCACACCCGGCACAGCCGCTGACAACCGCCAGGCAGCACGAGACCTGAGCCTGCCTCCTGACCCACGTCCACGCGGCTGGCGTTCGGCCACCGGCGTCCTTCGGGCCGTGCCGGCGGCCGTGACACACTGCAACGAATGGACGCCCGCACGTTGTTCAAGGACATGCTCCGGACCGAGGTGGCCCCGGCGCTGCGTAAGCTCGGCCTGCGCGGTTCCGGGCAGAAGTTCCGGCTTCCCACGGATTCGGAGACCAAGGCGCTCATCGACTTCTGCAGGTCGGGCTACAACACCTCGGAACACTGCCGGTTCAGCCTGCTCGTGAGCTACCTGGACGCGGACGCGTCCCGGGCCGACACCGCCTGGTCTGCTGACTCCGGCCAGTTCATGGAGCCGCTGCACGAGCACTGGTGGACGATCACGTCCCCGGGCGACGTCGAGCCGGTCGCCGACCACGTGGTGGCCGTGGTCCGGGACATGCTGCTGCCCCAGCTCCGGGCGCGGGTGGAGGGCGCGACGCCCCTGGAACCGGCTCGCGTCGACTTCGAGCACGACGACTGCCCGTGGCCCTACTGCACCAACGAGCTCGACCTCTACGAGGACGGGGACCTGGACCTCGACCGCGTGGAGGCGGACCCCTTCCGCGGCATGGAGACCGCGCACCTCGAGCCCGAGGTGGTCGAGGACCTGCGGCACTTCCGCACGACCCTGACTCCCCGCACGCGGGCCTGGAAGGTGCTGCACATCAGCCGGCGGCGTCTGGACGAGTACGCCGACCGGATCGGCGCTGGGGACGAGCTCGACTTCGGCGAGCTGCTCACCGTGGCGCTGCTCGGCGTCGACGACCTCCACTCGCCCGAGCAGTGGCGGCAGGCGGCACGCGTGATCCGCGCCTGGCTGGACACCGGAACGGACGCGGGTCTCGACCCGGGCGCTGCGCTCGTCGTGTCGGACGAGAGGGTCGCGGTGACGGGCACCGGGGAGGCGATGAGCAGCAGGTCGGCGACCGGCTGGCACGGGGTCTACATGCTGCAGGGCGCCGTGCGGGACCTGCTCGCCGAGCTGCGGGCGCGCTCCACCCGCTGAGCCCCTTCCCGAGGTCCGGCGTCGTAGGGCCGCGCACCGTCCCGGCGTGACCGGACCACCCCTTGCCAAACACTTAACCTTGTGGTTAAGTTTTGGCGTGTCCCTCTCCACCACGTTCAGCGCCCTGTCCGACCCGACTCGTCGGGCCGTGGTGGAGCGCCTGAGCCGCGGGGAGGCCACGATCGGTGAGCTCGCCGAGCCGCACGACATGTCCCTGCCCGCGTTCACCAAGCACATCGGCGTCCTCGTCGACGCTGGCGTGGTGACCCGTCGCAAGGTCGGCCGGACGGTCATCTGCTCCCTCGCGTCCGACTCTTTGGACGAGGCCGCGGCCTGGATCACCGATCGCACCGCCTTCTGGAACGTCACCCTTGACCGCCTCGAGCGGCTCGTCACCGAGGAGAACCCATGACCAAGAACACCGTGCGCCTCGAGCGCACCCTTTCCGCACCGATCGAGCGGGTCTACGCAGCCTGGACCGACCCGTCGCTGCTGACCCGGTGGTACTGCCCGAATCCCGCCTGGGAGGTCAAGGTCGAGGGCGACATTGCCGTCGGCGGCGACTACCGGGTGCACATGGGCGATCACGTCGTGGAGGGGACGTACACGGAGCTGCAGCCGCCGAGCGTCATCGCTTTCACCTGGCGTTGGCTGGAGTTCGACAACCCCGCGTCCCAGGTGCGGGTCGAGCTCACCGAGGTCGACGGGGGGACCCACCTGCTGCTCGTGCACAGCGACCTGGCCGACGCCGAGGACGCCCGCAACCACGAGGAGGGCTGGGTCGGCTGCCTGACCCGTCTGGTCGAGGTCGTCTGAGCTACCTCGGTTGCGGCGCCCGGGCCAGCTGGCGCGACTGCGCGACCAGCCGGCCGGTCGAGTCCCAGACCTCGGCGTCCTCCTCGAGCAGGCCGCCGGCGTAGTTGCGGGTCGCGTGCACGACCCGCAACCAGCCGGCCGCCGGCCTCGCCCGCACGTGGGCGGTCAGCTCCAGCGTCGGCGTCCACCCGCGCAGGCCGAGGTCGAAGGTCACCGGCGGTAGCGCGTCGAGCGCCAGCAGCAGGGACAGCGGGTCGGGCTCGCGACCGTCGGCCAGCCTCAGCCAGCCCTGGATCCGGCCCCGTCCCGACGGCTGCCCCAGCGCCCACCCGACCGTGTCAGGGTCGAGCCTGAGGTCGAACCGGTCGAGCAACGGCGCGTTGGCCTTGAAGTCCGCGGGGGCGAGCTCGGTGCCCAGGCACGTCTCGGGGTCCGGCAGCTCGGGTGGGGTGGCTGTGGTGTGTACGTCGGACGGCAGGGCGTCCAGGTCACCGTAGGTCGCCAGTGCCCGTACCCGCTCGACGTCGGACCCGTCGACGTCCGGCTGGAACATCGACACCTGCGCGGTGGACATGCTGCGCCCCCGTCGTACCACCTCGGTCTGCACCCGGGTCGCGCCCGCGCGGGAGGCGGAGAGGTAGTAGGCGCTGATCGAGATCGGGTCGGGATGGTCCTCGTCGAGGAACGTCTGCCGCAGCGCGTTGCCCAGCACGGCCAGCAGCAGTCCCCCGTTGATCCCGGCCCCGACCTGCCAGCCGGCGTCGAGGTGCCCGTCGTACCGGCCCGGCTCCGACCCGTGCGGTTCCAGCGCGATCCCGCGGTCGAACTCGGACTCGGTCAGCTCAGGGCTCTGCTCCGTCGTGCTCACGCAGAGACCCTAGCCGCCGGTCGGGCGGCGCCTCGGGTCAGTCCCGCGGACCGCGCTGGGCCGGGATACGGGCCCGGGTCGCGACCACGTGGACCGTGACGTAGTGGCCGTTCGCGCTGTGCCGGGTGGCCGCCTCGAACTCGACGTGCTCCTGCGCGACGAGCAGCGAGTGAGCCTCCCAGAACGGGTACCGCACCCGGTCCTGCCACAGCCGCTCCACCACCACGGCGATGTCGCGCTCGCTCAGGTCGGGCCTGAACTGGCACAGCCCGATCACGAGCCTGTCCGGGTCGTCGGTGCGCTCCACCTCGACCGTCTCGAAAAGTCCACTGGCCATCAACAGGTCACGGAAGTTGGCTTCCATGCTCTCCAGCTCGTGGCCCGAGCCTGGGAAGGCGTTGTCCTGGACGGCCGTGCGCATCTTGTGAAACTGCAGCAGGTCCATATCGCCAGGATGAGGGCGGGACAACTGCCCCACCATGGCCCGATCGGCAAAGAATCGGGCACTTTAGCGGCGAACTCGGACACACGTGAGCGAATCGAAAGACAAATCTCGACTCGCCCGGCTGGTGCCGCGGACGCTCCGGCCGGCTGTCTGGACCGGCGGCCACTGGCGGGCGGCCCGAGCCCCTCCTCCCGTCCCCCGTCGAGGGGACAGCAGCGACAAATCGGGCAACTTCAGGCCGACGCCGGGGCTTACTCTCCCGAGCAGAGGGCCACGGGGGTCCCAGGGAGAACGGGGAGGGCCCATGTTCTCGACGCCTGCCACACGCACCGCGTTGGCGGTCCATTCCCCTGCGTCTCCTCTGCGCCCGCGGAGGTGTCAACTCGCCCGGCGATCTGTCCGAAACACACAGATAGAGTGAGGGTCCACGGGTGGAACACAGGGGGAGCTGGAAGGTGAACGAGGCCGACCTGGTCTCGGTGGGCGTGGTCGACGACCACGACCTGCTCGTAGCCGGTATCCGCGCGCTGCTCTCGGCACGCAACTCACCGGCACGCTTCGTGGCCGGCGCCGGGACCGTCGACGGCCTCCTGCGCTACGGGCAGCCGCTCGACGTCGTCGTCCTCGACGTGCGTCTCAGCGACGGCAGCCACGCCGAGGACAACATCCGCAGGCTGGCGCAGGCCGGCCACACCGTGCTGCTGCACGCCGACGCTCAGCACCGGGAGGCCGGGCCCATCTGCGCGCGCACCGCGGCCAAGGGCGTGGTGTGGAAAAACGACCCGGCCCGCACTCTCGTCCAGGCGATCGTGACGGTCGCGTCAGGCGGCACCTGGGCCTGCCGGGAGACCGCCAAGCCAGTGGACCTCACCCACCGCGAGACCGAGGTCCTCAAGCTCTACGCCTCCGGCCTGAAGTACGCCGAGACCGCCGCCGCGCTCGACCCGCCGGTCAGCATCGAGTCCGTGAAGACCTACCTCTCGCGGATCCGGAAGAGGTACGACGAGGCGGGCCGGCCTGCCTCGACCAGGATCGAGCTGCGCCAGCGCGCCCTCGAGGACGGGCTGATCTCGCCCGACCTGAACCAGCGCGTCCCGACGCAGACGAAGCGGTCGGGGTTCTCCGAGCGCCGCTGACCCGACGGCCCCGTCGTCGTCAGAACCCGATCGCTGCGGTCGGGGCGACCTCGGTCCGCATGGCCCGCCACAGCTCGGCGACCGCACCCTTCCGGCGCTCTGCCACGAGTCCGGCACGCTGCAGCGCGACGAGGTTGCCGCCGCCGAGGTACGCAGCTCCGAGCGCCTCCACGCGCAGGCGTACGTCGGACTCCGCCGTCGTCCTCTCCACCGTGGCCGCCCCGGCGTCGTCCGCCCGGATCCGCCAGCTCCCGTCGTTCCACGGCGCGGAGGTGTCGGCGACCTCGACCACGAGGTCGCACGGGGCGCTCCACGTGCGGTCCTGCAGCGCCTCGGGGAGGTTGACCAGGCGCACCCACAGGCTGTCGTAGGTCGCCACGTCGGACGTCGCCCTCGGACCGCCGACCCACGACAGCAGGGGGTCCTCGACGCCGACGGTGCCGACCTTGACGTTCCCGATCAGGTCGAGGTCGACCAGCCGACGCAGCAGCGCGAGCTGCGTTGCCGGGTCGCCGATCACCGCCCACACGACGACCTCTCCTGCGGGGCGGGCACGCTCCCACTTGTGCGTGCGGCGAAACATCGCGAACCCGACGTCCATCCCGCCGCGGCGGGCGAAGAGCACCCGCCAGGGCTCCTTGTCCCGCAGGTGCTCGGGCCTCTGGTGGGCGATGCGGGTGTAGTAGCCGGCGTCACCGACGACCGACCCGACCCCGGCACAGCCGAGATGGCACTCCCGCATCCGTTTCGGCACGTCCGGGTCGGACACGGTCGCCAGCCGGGTGGTGACCGTGGCGGCCGCGTCCTCGAGCTCGGGCGCGGTCAGCGTCGTCCCCTTGCCCAGGCTCACCTCCAGCTCCAGCGACGCCAGTCCGTAGCCGTGGCGGCCGTAGATGGCGGGCTCGCTCGCATGCAGCGCCGAGACATGGGTGCCTTCCTGGGCGTGCACCTGCTCGAAGTGGTGCCGCAGCATCGCGGTGAGCACACCCTTGCGCCGGTGGTCGGGATGCACGCCCACCCAGGTGAGCCCGGCGCACGGCACCCGCCGGGCGCCTGCGTCGGACCCCGGGATCGGGAGGGTCAGCGGGTAGACGCCGTAGATCCCTGGGTAGCTCCCCGGATCGGAGCCGTCCAGGTCCGCCGCGAAACGCTGCTCCTCGGGGAATCCGAGCAGCTCCTCCTCCGGGGGCACTGAAGGGATCTCGTCGAACCAGACGGTGTGGTCGGTGGCCAGGTAGCGCTCCGCGTCGGTTGCACGACCGACGCGGATCCGGTTCTCGGTCATGGCCCTTACCCAACCGCTCGCGGGCGAATGCCTCAACCGGTTTACGTTCGTTCGCCGGCTCCGTGCTCTCGGGACCCGCAACCGATGCCGACGGCCACGGCTGCCTCAGGCGACGAAGATGCAGAACGGGTGGCCCGCCAGGTCCGCGAACACGTACAACGGCTCGTCGGGGTCATCGGTGCGGTCGAGCAGGACCTCCGCGCCCAGGGCCTCGGCTCGCTCACGCTGCCGCTGCAGCTCCTCCCGGCCGGAGACGGTGAGATCGAGGTGCAGCTGCATCGGGACGTCGTGCCGGGGCCAGGTCGTCCGAGGCAGGCGGTCGACCCGCTGGAACGCGAGCTTGCGCACCCCGGCGGAGTCCACGAGCACGAGCCAGTCCGCGTCATCGGGCGCACCGTCCGTGGGCGGTTCGTCACCGGGCCTGTACTGCAGCCCGAGCAGCTCCCTGTAGAACTCCGCGAGCTCTCGCGGCCTGGTGGTGTCGAGCACGGTGTGCAGCAGCTGGGGGTACTCAGCCATCGGTCTTCCTCCAGGGTGACCCGAACGGGGTCCACCCACCCTAGGACCCGGACACGTCCCCTGCGGACCAGCCGGGGTCGCGGCCGTTGCCGGCGACCACCTCGTCCAGGGCTGTGGCGCCGGCCGGGACCGGCAGCGCCGGACCGAACGCGTCGCCGCGCGCCTCCTCCGAGCCGGGACCGGACATCATCGCGACGAACTCCCGGCACGGCGCGAGCACCCCGTCGTCGAGCACGAGCTGCTGGCCGCTGGCGCGTGCCACGTCCCAGCCGTGCACCACGATCTCGTTCGCCGCGGTGATGCCGACCGCGGACGCGGGGGCCTCGAACCCGGCGATCCACGTCGCGCCCTCCCAGGCCACCGGATCCGCCCACGTCTCCACCAGCCGGGCGAGCCGGTGCGCGATCTCCGCACGCCAGTCGTCGGGCAGCAGCGAGGCGTCACCTTCCGGCGGCGGTTGCGACCCCCCGGCGGGCTGCTCCTTGCGCCCGGCCACCGTGAACGCCTCGGCCAGCCCGTGGACGTGCTGCAGCAGGTCGCCGAGGGAGTACCTCGTGCACGGTGTGGGGCCGCCGAGCTGGTCGTCGCGCACCCCGTTCACCAGGCGGGTCAGCTCGCGGGCCGCAGGTCCGAGGTCGTACATCGCAGGCTCCTCACGTGTCGGGTCACCTGTACCGACCAGCCGACGGCGCGCGACTCATCGGTCATCGTCAGACCACGCCGTCGAACCGTCCGAAGCCGGTCACCTCGAGCACGAGCTCCCCCGCCTCGTCGGAGGCGACCAGGTCCACCTCGGCACCGATCCGCCAGTCGTGGTCGTTCTCCGGGTCGGCCACGATCTGCTGCACCAGCCACCGCTTCGGCTCCTTGTCGACGACCAGCAGGTGCGGGCCGCGCGCGTCCGGGCCGGTGCCCACGGAGTCGTGCTCGGCGAAGTAGGCCTCGCCGGCGTCCTGCCACGCGTCGCCGTCCATCCCGGACGCGGCGTCGAGCTCGCCGAGCTGCTCCCACCTGCGCCGGGCAAGCAGCTCCACCCGGCGGAACATCGCGTTGCGCACCAGCACCCGGAAGCCGCGCTCGTTCGCGGTGATCGGCCGCGGGTCGCTCGGCCTCACCTCGGGGGTGAACTCCTGGTCGGGGTCGGTGAGCTGCTCCCACTCGTCGAGCAGGCTGGAGTCGGTCTGTCGGACCACCTCGCCGAGCCACTCGATCAGGTCCACCAGCTCCTCGGTCTTCACCGCCTCCGGCACGGTCTGCCGCAGCGCCTTGTAGGCGTCTCCGAGGTAGCGCAGCACGAGCCCCTCGGAGCGGGACAGCCCGTAGAAGGAGACGTACTCCGCGAACGTCATCGCCCGCTCGTACATGTCGCGCACCACCGACTTCGGGGACAGCGCGTTCTCCGCCACCCACGGGTGGGACTGCCGGTAGACCTCGAAGGTGTGCTCGAGCAGCTCCTCCAGCGGCTTGGGCCAGCTGATGTCCTCGAGCAGCTCCATGCGCTCGTCGTAGTCGATGCCCTCGGCCTTCATCTCCGCGACCGCCTCGCCCCGCGCCCTGAACTCCTGCGCGTTGAGCACCGGCCGCGGGTCCTCCAGCGTCGCCTCCAGCACCGACACCACGTCGAGGGCGTAGGTCGGGCTCTCCGGGTCCAGGGTGTCGAAGGTGGCGAGGGCGTACGTCGACAGCGGCTGGTTGAGCGCGAAGCCGAGCTGCAGGTCCTCCACCAGCCGGACCGCGCGCCCGGTCTCGTCGGGCGGGTCGAGCCGCTCCACGACACCGGCGCTGAGCAGCGTGCGGTAGATCGCGACCGCACGCCGGACCAGCCGGACCTGGCTGCGCGGCTCCTCGTGGTTGTCGCGCAGCAGCTTGCGCATCGCGACGAACGGGTCGCCCTCGCGCGCGATCACGTTGAGCAGCATCGAGTGGCTGACCCGCAGCCGCGACACGAGCGCCTCGGGCTCGGCGGCGACGAGCCGCTCGAACGTGTCCTCGGTCCAGGTGACGAAGCCCTCCGGCGGCTTCTTGCGCTGCACCTTGCGCTGCTTCTTCGGGTCGTCCCCGGCCTTGAGCATCGCCTTGTGGTTCTCCACGACGTGGTCGGGGGCCTGCACGACGACCGCCCCCGAGGTGTCGTAGCCGGCCCGCCCCGCGCGGCCGGCGATCTGGTGGAACTCCCGCGCCTTGAGCACCCGCTGCCGGCTGCCGTCGAACTTGGTGAGCCCGGTGAGGACCACGGTGCGGATCGGCACGTTGATGCCCACGCCGAGGGTGTCGGTGCCGCAGATGACCTTGAGCAGCCCCGCCTGGGCGAGCTGCTCGACCAGGCGGCGGTACTTCGGCAGCATCCCGGCGTGGTGCACGCCGATCCCGTGCCGCACGAGCCGCGACAGGGTCCTGCCGAAGCCGGCGCTGAACCGGAACCCGCCGATGAGCTCGGCGATCCGGTCCTTCTCCTCGCGGGTGCACACGTTGATGCTGGTCAGCGCCTGGGCGCGCTCGAGCGCCGCGGCCTGGGTGAAGTGGACGACGTAGACGGGAGCCTGGTTGGTGGTGAGCAGCTCCTCGAGCGTCTCGTGGAGCGGGGTCAGCGCCCACGTGTAGCTCAGCGGCACCGGCCGCTCGGCGGAGGTCACCACCGCGGTGTCCCGGCCGGTACGACGGGTGAGGTCCTCCTGGAACCGCGTGACGTCGCCGAGCGTCGCGGACATCAGCACGAACTGCACGTGCGGCAGCTCGAGCAGCGGGACCTGCCACGCCCAGCCGCGGTCGGGCTCGGAGTAGAAGTGTAACTCGTCCATCACGACCTGGCCGATGTCGGCCCGCGCCCCCTCCCGCAGCGCCTGGTTGGCGAGCACCTCGGCGGTGCAGCAGATGATCGGTGCCTGCGCGTTGACGCTCGCGTCCCCGGTGAGCATACCGACGTTCTCGGCGCCGAAGATCTCGCACAGGTTGAAGAACTTCTCCGACACCAGTGCCTTGATCGGCGCGGTGTAGTAGGTCCGCCGCCCCTCGGCCAGCGCCGCGAAGTGCGCGCCGAGCGCGACCATGCTCTTGCCGGACCCGGTGGGCGTGGAGAGGATCACGTTGGCCCCGGTGAGGATCTCGATGACCGCCTCCTCCTGCGCGGGGTACAGCGAGATCCCCCGGCCCTCCACCCAGGTCGTGAAGGCGTCGAGGAGCGTGTCGGGGTCGCTGGATCGGGGCAGCAGGTCGGTGAGCGTCATCAGGCCCCCATCGTCCCCCACCGGGCATGAAGCCAC
>DATIBI010000171.1:0-3212 GCA_035457605.1 Nocardioidaceae bacterium | reverse complement strand
AAGCGCCAGCCCTGCTGTCCGGCGAGAGCGACGGCCAGGTCGAGGATGGACGACTTCCCGACTCCGGGCGGCCCTGTGACCAGCAGCGTGCTGCCCCGGCCTTCGGCTGCCTGTGCGAAGCGTTCCCGGAACAGGTCGCCGATGTCGCGGCGCCCGACGAGCCGGTTGCCGGTGGGCTTGGGCGCGACGGGAGCCGTCGGCGCCGCTCCGTCTCCGGCGACCCCGTCCATCAGCGAGCGCCGCAGGGCCTCGGCGGCCGGGCTCGGCGTCGTACCCAGCTCGCGACGTAGCGCCTGGTCCATCCGCTCGAGCTGCCTGAGCGCCGCCCGCCGATCTCCCCGGTCGGCGGCGGCTCGGACGAGGGCGAGGTGGGCCTCCTCGTTCGCCGGCTCCTCGCGGACCAGCTCCTCCCAACGACCGGCCAGCCGGAGCAGCTCACACCGGAGGGTGGCCAGCGACTCGCGGTGTCCCTCGGCCCACGGCTCGTAGACGTCCTCGGGCAGCAGCGGCCCGCGGTACGTCTCCAGTGCCCGCTCCGCGTGCTCGCGAGACGACTCGGCAAGGGCCGCCTCGGCCGCCGACCTGAAGGTCAGCGCGTCGACGGTGACCTCATCGCCGGGCAGCAGGCTCACGACGTCGTTGCGCAGCACGAGCGTTCCGCCCTCGTCGCCGAGCGCGCGGCGGGCGTAGTGGGCCGCCTTGTGCAGCCGCGGGCCGGCCGCGTCGAGCGGGAGGCCGGGCCAGAGGGCGTCGATCACCTGTTCCCGATGCAGACGCCGGCCCCGCGACAGGGCGAGCAGCTTGACCAGTCCGGCGGCATGGCGCCGACTCCAGGCGTGTTCGGGTACGGCGACGCCGTCGACCGTCACCGAGAATCCCCCGAGCATGTCTATGCGAACGTGCATATGGAAAGGCCGATCTCGATGGGACGCCGTCACGCTACTCCCGCGCGAACGCCCTGTCAGGTGGGATGTTCGGGGCGAGCTGTGCGCTTTCGTGGCGAAGCGGGAGCAGTTCCAGGGCCTCGACCTCGTCGACCATGGCGGAGCTCACCTCGCGAAGCAGCTGCCGGATCCGGCCCATGTCCCAGTCGTAGGCCGCGATCTCGTCGGTGGCCTCGAACAGCCTCCTCGACAGCACGTCACGCCGCCGCTGGTAGGCGGCCAGGGCCAGCCCCTCGGGCCGCAGCCCGGCCCGCGCCTGGAGGATCGCGTCGGCGAGCAGCTCCGCGTCGCGCAGCGCGTCGGTCATCCCGTGGGCCGTGATCGGGTCCTTGAAGTAGCCCGCGTCGCCGACGAGCGCCCAGCCCGGGCCCCACGAGCGTCGCACGAAGCCCGGCGCGCCGCCCCAGCCGTGGATCCGGCCGGCCGGAGTGGACATGTGCAGGCGGGGAAGGTGGTCCGGAGCCGCTTCGGCGAAGAGGGTCTCGAAGGCTGCCTCCGCGCCGATGCGACGCAGCGTGCGGACCCGTTCCGGCTTGGCGGCGACGAACACGCACGTGAGCCCGTCGTTGGTGGGGATCATGCCCGCGGAGCCACTCGGCCCGTAGCCCCACTCGTAGCCTGCGACGCAGAAGTCGCCGTGGTAGCGGTAGAGCGCGGCTCCCGGGGCGCCGGACCACCGCTCGACCGGCGCACCGACCTGGTCGGCGACGACCGAGCGGATGCCGTCTGCCCCGACGGTGAGACCCGCGCGGATCTCGAACGTCGCGCCGTCCCGTGTCCTGGCGCGGACACCTGCCACGCGACCGGGGTCCGACCCCAGGAGGCCGGTGACGGTGACCCCGTGGTGCACGTCGGCTCCCGCCGCGGCGGCGGCGTCCACGAGGATGCGGTCGACGAGGTAGCGGCGGGGCGCGTACAACGCGGAGACGCCGGGGCTGGGCCGGATCGAGACCTGCACGGTGTCCCCGTCGGCGTAGTGGAACAGGGTCTTCTCCACGGCCGGAGTGCCGGCAGCGACGACCTCCGGCAGGACGCCCCAGCGCGAGAGCTGCAGCACGCCGGCCCGCATCAGGGCATGGGTCGACATGGTGTCGCTGCCATAGCTGCCGCGGTCGACCAGCGCGACCTTCAGCCCGGCCCTGGCGAGCAGGAGGGCGGTGGACGCGCCTGCGACGCGAGCGCCGACGACGACGACGTCGTAGGAGCTGTTCATGGGGTCACCTCGGGGTGGGGTCGAGAGGATGGCTGGAGCACAGATGGGTGACGACCGACTCGGCATCGAACCGGGCGCCGTGGATGAAGCCGGAGTCACGGCGGTGCTGGAAGCGCTGGCCGACGACGTACAGACCCGGTGCCGCGGTGACGCCGCGGTGCTGCCGGATCGAGCCGTCCGGAGCGCTGACCGGCACCCGGAGCCACGGGTGGTGCGGCCGGTAGCCGGTGGCCAGGAGCACGGTGCTGATCCCCTCGGCCCTCAGGTCCAGCCTCGTCGGGACGTGGTGGGGGACGAACGGGCGTGGCCGCGCCGGCGCCCACACCTCGCGGCCGAGGCCGCTCTGCTCGACGTGGTCGTCCACGGCGTCGAGGAACTGGTGCATCCGCCGGTCGGACTCGGCTATCGACGCCGGAAGGTTCTCGGCGAACGAGGCGACACCGCCGTGCAGCTCGTGAAGCCGCCCGGTGACGCGGACTTCCCTGCCCGCCAGGCTGGCGAGGTCGAGGTCCTCCGTGTAGCGGTTCGGGTGGTTGTGTCCGACGAGCTGCAGCGACGGCTCGTTCCGTGCGGCGACCGGGTCGCGGACCTCGTCGATCGTCCGCGAGAGCCGGCCGGTGCGCTGGAGCCACCAGAAGATGTCCATGCCGCGGTAGCGGCGCGGCATCCGCGTGTGCCGCCCGACGGCCAGGACCACCTCACGGCCGGCCCGCGCGAGCTCGTCGGCGATCTGGACGCCCGAGGACGACGCACCCACCACGAGCACCCCTCCGTCCGGAAGCGCACCGGGGTTGCGGTAGCGCGACGCGGTGGTCAGGTGCAGGTCCGACGAGGTCGTGTCGACGCCGTCGGGGATCCGGGGCTTGCCCCAGGGACCCGTGGCCACCACGACGTTGCGGCTGGTCCAGGTGCCCTGGTCGGTCACGACCCGGTAACCGTGGGCGGCGGTGCTGACGGCTGGGGTGACGGAGAGGACGGTGGTCCCGCTCCGGACCGGAGCGGAGAAGGACTCGGCGTACTGCTCCAGGTGCGTCACCAGCTCCGCGACGGGCATG
>DATIBI010000170.1:0-3556 GCA_035457605.1 Nocardioidaceae bacterium | reverse complement strand
CCGACCTCGGCGGCGAGCCCGAGCTCGGACAGCCGGGCCACCTCGGCGGCGATGGTCGTGCGCGAGACGGCGAGCCTGTCGGCCAGCTCGACCCGCGAGAGCGGTCCGGCGTCGCGGAGGAGTCCTAGGACGCGCGCCTGCATCTTGCTCTCGGCTCGCCCGGCGAGTGAATGTGCCACGGCGGAATCCTTGCAGACCCCGCCGCTCCCGACCGGAGCACGGGGGCTCATCCGGAGGCCACCGATGGAACGCAACTTTCACAACCCATGCACGAAAGTTCTCAGATCGGCATTGAAAGTGCACGTCCGGTGTCTCTAGCGTGAGACGCGGCACACGTCACAACCAGGTCATCTCGGGAGATCTCATGACGTTCACCGGTCTCGCACCCGCGCTCGGCACGCTCCTCCTCGCCGGCCTCCTACCCGGCTCCACGCCCGGCCTCACACCCGGCGCCGCGCCGCAGGTGTCGTCGGCGGCCGCCACCTGTCCCGCTCCGGACGCGCGCCCCACGGTCCGCTTCCTCGACACCGACACCGGCGTCGCCAACTACACCACCGGCCACACCACCGGCGCCGACTGCACCGTCAACGACCTCATCGACGACGAGTCGGCCTGGGCGAGCCACGGCGGCTTCGTCCGGCACGTACGCGAGGTCGCCGACGACCTCCTCGCCGAGGGCACCGTCTCCGGGGCGGAGCGGTCGGCGCTGGTCCGCGGCGCGGCGCGGTCCGACGTGGGCAGGTCCGCGCCCTACGTCCGACTCTTCGACGGCACCGCGGAGTCCTTCGCGGACTGGGACTACGCCGGCGATGGCGGCTTCGACCTGCTGCCGGACGGCACCTTGCGCAGCCGGGTCGGAGCGGACGGTGGCTTCGGGACCCTGTGGTACTCCGCCCGCGAGTTCGGCGACTTCTCGCTGCGGCTGCAGTTCCGCGACGACGCGCCCGGGGACCTGCGCGGCAACAGCGGCGTCCAGGTGAGGTTCCCCGACCTCAGCGCCCCAGTCGAGGGCTGCCCGACCACGTTCAACGGGAACGAGACCGGCAACCTGTCGTGGATCGCGGTCAACTGCGGGCACGAGGTCCAGATCAACGACTCCCCCGAGACCGGCAGCAACGACCCGCGCAAGACCGGGTCGATCTACGGGTTCGCCGACCTCGACCTCGACGCGGCCCGCCCGACGCCGAAGGGCGTGTGGAACGACCTCGAGGTCCGGGTGGTGGGGCAGCACTACACCGTCCTGCGCAACGGCGTGGTGGTCAACGAGTTCGAGAACCTCCCGGGCATCCCGTTCGAGGGCCGGCCGAACGACCCCGACTCAAGCAGCCGCGGGCAGGTCGGACACGTCGGCCTCCAGGCGCACGGCTCGCCTCAGGACGTGGTCTCGTTCCGCAACGTCCGGATCCGGGAGCTCGACGACGCCCGCTGAGTCGAGCGAGCCCGTACCGTCGCCCGGGCGCACGGGTCCGGGCCTGGTCAGCGGGCGAGCAGGATCTCGCTGACCGCGCCGAGCAGCTCCGCGGAGAGGTCCAGGCTCTGCAGGCTCAGCGCCGCCGACGCCGGGTCCTCGGTCCGCACCACGTCCCAGATCGCGCCCTTGAGCCGGAACTCGATGTTCGCGCGGTCCAGCAGCGCGAAGACCCGCTGCTCGACGTCGTTGCGGGCAGCGCCGGTGTCGCCGCACAGCCGCACCCGCACCGCCGTCCCGCGGGGCACCGGCTCCAGCCTGGCCCGGACGCTTCCCGGGACCGGACCGGGGTGCACCGCGACGTCGCCGGTGGGCCCGTCCGTCGTGACCGCCAGCCCGTCCACGCCCGCGAAGCCGACCAGCACCACGTCGTAGCGGCGCGTCTCCGGCAGGCAGGACGTCTCGCCGTCGGGTACGTCGATCGTCAGCTCGCCGGCCGCGGAGTCGAACCGGATCGGCGTCGCCGCCCACCGGTCGTCGTCGGCGTCCTCCCACAGCGTGAACGACCCGTCCGCCCCCGCGAACACCCGCAGCTCGAGGTGGGCCGGGTTGCCGGTGTCGTTGGCGACCGCCGACTCGGGCACCATCGGGACGATCGCGCCGGCGCGCGCCAGCACCGGGATCGTGTCCAGGGTGCGGTGCAGGTACGCCGACCGCCCGCCCCGGTAGGACAGCCCGGTGAAGAAGTCGACCCAGTCCCCCTCGGGGATCCAGGTGCGGACCCGGCCGAGGCCGAGGCGGGGTTCCATCGGCGTGGTGATCGGCGCGACCATCAGCTCGCTGCCGAACAGGTACTGGTTCGTGGCGTCGTAGGCCGACTGCTCCCACGGGTGCTCGTAGTACATGGGCTGCACGAGCGGCTCGTCGTCGACGTGCGCGCGCCGGTTCATCGCGTAGAGGTAGGGCAGCAGCTGGTGGCGAAGCCGTAGGAAGCTGCGCATCACGCGGTCCGCCCGCTCCTCGAAGCGCCACGGCTCCTTGCTGTTGAACGGGTCCGCGGCCGAGTGCAGCCGCATCAGCGGGGAGAACACGCCGAACTGCACCCAGCGGGTGGCCAGCTCGTCGTCCTTCGACCCCTCCATGTGCCCGCCGATGTCGTGGCTCCACCAGCCGTAGCCGACGTTCGAGGCGGTCGCGGTGAAGTAGGGCTGGAAGTGCAGCGAGTCCCAGCTGGTCACGGTGTCGCCGGAGAACCCGACCGGGTACCGGTGGCTGCCGACCCCGGCGTAGCGGGAGAACGTCAGCGGCCGGCTGCCATCGCGCCCGGAGTCGAGGTAGTGCACGTGGTTGAGGATCCACAGCGGGTCCAGGCCGGGGAGCTTGGAGAAGTTCCCCGACTGCCAGTCCAGCCACCAGAAGTCGACCCCCTCGTCCTCGAGCGGGTGGTGCACCTGCTCGAGGTAGGCCTCGAGGAAGTCGGGGTCGGCCGGGTTGAAGTTGACCGGCAGCTCGCTCGCCGGGTCGATCCCGACCGCCTCGGCCATCTGCTCGTAGCGCTCCTCGAACGCGCGGACACCATCGGCGGGGTGCACGTTCAGCGCCACCTTCAGGTCACGCTCGTGCAGCCCGTCGAGGAACTTCTGCGGCTCCGGGAACAGCTCGCGGTTCCAGGTGTAGCCGGTCCAGCCGTTGCCGTACTTGGGGTCGACCTCGGTGATGTGCCAGTCCATGTCGATCACGCCCACCGAGAACGGCAGGTGCTCCCGCGCGAACCGGTCCATCAGCCCGTCGTACTCCTCGGCGGAGTAGGGGTGGTAGCGGCTCCACCAGTTACCGAGCGCGAACCGCGGCAGCAGCGGCTGCTTCCCGGTGAGCCGGTAGAAGGCCTTGAGCGCCTCCTTGTAGTCGCGACCGTAGCCGAACACGTAGACGTCGACGTTGCCGGAGTCGCGCGGGGCGACCCAGCCGTCCTCGTTGAGCAGCATCGTCGTCGAGTCGTCGACCACGGCGATCCCGTTGCGCGAGTGGATGCCGTCCTCCAGCTCACAGGCGCCGTCGACGTCGTCGAGCGTACGCGCGGTCCCGCCGAGGTTCTCCACCCGCTGCTCGAAGCGCCACACGCTCGCGTGCGGGCTGAAGTTTCCCTTC
>DATIBI010000169.1:0-9294 GCA_035457605.1 Nocardioidaceae bacterium | reverse complement strand
ACATCCGGGCCACCTACGGCCCGGCTTCCTGAGAGGTTCTTTGATGGGTTCGGCCGCCGACGGTTCCACCCAGGGGGTGTCCGGTGCTGCTGGCGGTGCCGCCGGTCCTGCCGGTGCTGCCGGTGCTGCCGGTCCTGCCGGGGGCGCCGGGGCCGCCGGGGCCGCCCGGGGCGCGGGGGTCGCCGGTCCTGCCGGGGCAGCCGGGGTGCGGCGGGCGACCAAGGCCCGGCACGACGCGCTGGTCGCGCTGATGCACGAGGGCGTCGACGGCGTCGAGGAACTGGCCGCGCGGGTCGGGGTCTCGGTCTCGACGGTGCGCCGCGACTTGACCCGGCTGCAGGCCGAGGGCCGGATCGCCCGCACCTACGGCGGCGCGATGGTGCGCGAGGAGTTCCACGAGCGGTCGTTCGGCGAGAGCGCCCGGATCCACCAGCCGGAGAAGGCCGCGATCGCGCGGGCCGCGCTGTCGTTCGTGCCGTCCGGCGGCGTGGTGTTCCTGGACGCGGGGACGACCTGCCTGGCCCTCGCTCGGCTGCTCGCCACGGTCTCCGCGGACCGGCCGCTGACCGTCGTGACCCGCGGGCTCGAGGCGGCGCTGCTGCTCGCGCGGACCCCGGTGTCCGTGGTCGTGGTCGGCGGCTCGGTACGCCCGCTCAGCCACGGCGTGGTCGGGCCGCTGGCGTCGGTGGCCTTCGACCGGCTGGCGTTCGACGCGGCGTTCCTCGGCGCCGACCAGGTCTCGCCGGATCGCGGGCTGGGGGAGCCGACCGTGGAGGAGACGTTCGTGAAGGAGCAGGCGGCCGCGCGCGCGTCTGAGGTGTACGTGCTCGCGGACGCCTCGAAGATGGAGGCCGCCTCGGTACCGGCGTGGATCCCGGTCCCGCCGGAGTGGACGCTGATCACCGACCGCGAGGCGCCCACGTCCGTGGTTGATGGGTTCCGCGGTCGCGGGGTGCCGGTCGTCCTCGCCGACTGACCCCGCGTGCCCCTTCCGCCGAGTGGTGAGAAACGGCGCGTTCAGTGGTGAGAAACGGCGCGTTCAGTGGTGAGTTCTGGTGGGCCGCTGCCGCCAGAACCCACCACTCGGGGCGCCACAACTCGCCACTCGGCGCGGGGAAGGCAAGAACGGGTGGGGAAAGAAGACGGGAGCCACCCTGGTGGGTGACTCCCTGGTGCTCGCCGTGCGAGCGATGCCTGCCGAGAGGCGGTCGGGTCAGCGGGTGACCTTGCCGGCCTTGAGGCAGCCGGTGCACACGTTGAGACGCTTCGGGGCGCCGTTGACCGTCGCGCGGACACGCTGGATGTTCGGGTTGAAGCGACGCTTCGTAATCTTGCGCGACCACGGCCGGTTGTGACCGAAGCCCGGCTTCTTGGCGCAGATGTCACAGACGGCAGCCACCGTGAACTCCTGAAAGACTAGATTGCTAACTGACGCGGGGTGCGCTCGAGACGATCGAGGCAACCGCACAAGAGTATCGGATCGCCCCGCTCAGGCGCTAATCGGACCGGAGCCACTACCCTGACACCCTCGACGAGCACGTGACCGACGACCACGTGACGGCCACACGGGCCGGCAGTACCGAAAGGGGGCGACCGACGCTCGTGCGCGAGGACTCCGCCTCCACCTTCGACCTGCCGACGGTACTCCGCTTCGCCGAGGTCGCCCTGGCCGCCCTGGGGGCCGCCCGCGAGGAGATCGACGCGCTCAACGTCTACCCGGTCCCCGACGGCGACACCGGCACCAACCTGTTCCTCACCTTCGAGTCCGCGCGGAACATGATGCTGGAGAAGGTCGAGGGCCGCGACGACCCCGACCTGCGGGTCGCACTCGGCGCGTTCGCGCGCGGAGCACTGCTCGGGGCCCGCGGCAACTCGGGGGTCATCCTCTCCCAGATCGTGGGCGCGGTCGCCAAGCGGATGGGTGAGGCGGGTCCCGACGACCGGGCCGCCCAGGTGTTCGCCGATGCGCTCGCGCTCGCCACCGAGGCCAGCTACGCCGCGGTGGGGGACCCGGTGGAGGGCACCATCCTCTCCGTCGTGCGCGCCGCCGGCGAGGCCGCCGAGGTGGCCGCGGCCCGGTCGATCAACCGGCTGGGGCACGTGATCCGCGCCGCCGCGAGCGCAGCCCGTGAGGCGCTGGAGCGGACCCCCGACCAGCTGCAGGTGCTCAAGGACGCGGGCGTGGTCGACGCCGGCGGACGCGGACTGTGCGTGATCCTCGACGCCGCCGAGACCGCGGTCACCGGCAAGCGCCCGGTCGGCAGCGTGCTGCCCCTGGGTGCCCGGGCGATCCCGGTGCCGCTGCCCACCGGTGACCTCACCGCCGAGGGGCCCGCCTACGAGGTGATGTACCTCCTCGACGCCGAGGACGACCGGATCCCCGAGCTGCGCCGCCGGCTCGCACCCCTGGGCGAGTCGCTGGTCGTCGTCGGTGGCGATGGGCTGTGGAACGTGCACGTGCACGTCGACGACGTCGGTGCCGCGGTCGAGGCCGGGATCGAGGCGGGTCGCCCGCACCGGGTCCGGGTCACCCACTTCGCCGAGCAGCTCGACCGTCGCGGCGGGCACGGCGCACCCGAACGCCGGGGTCGCAAGGTGGTCGTGGTGGCCGCCGGGGCGGGCCTCGAGCAGCTGTTCGCGGAGGCCGGCGCGACCGTCGTACCGGCCGGACCCGGGCGGCGCCCGAGCACCGGCCAGATCCTCGACGCGATCGCCGAGGCCGCGGCCGCCGAGCTGATCATCCTGCCCAACGACCCCGACTCGATCGCGGTGGCCGAGGCCGCCGCCCAGGCGGCCCGCGAGTCCGGCGACGTCCGCGTCGCGGTGATCCCCACCAGCGCCCAGGTCCACGGCCTGGCCGCCCTCGCCGTGCACGAGCCCGGGCGCACGTTCGAGGAGGACATCCTGCAGATGACCGCCGCCGCGCGGCACGCCCGTTCGGGGGCGGTCACGGTGGCGGTGAAGCGGGCGATGACCACCGCCGGGCCGTGTGAGCCCGGCGACGTGCTCGGTGTGATCGAGGGCGACTTCGTCATCGTCGGCTCGGACCTGTTCGACGTCACGGTGGGCGTGGTCGAGCGTCTCCTCGGTGGCGGTGGGGAGCTCGTCACCGTCGTCACCGGGGCCGACGGCGCCGAGCTCGTGGACCGGTGCACCCGCTACCTCGCCGCCCAGCACCCGACTGTCGACGTCGTGGTGTACGACGGAGGTCAGGAGCGCTACCCCCTGCTCCTGGCTGTCGAGTAGGAGCCGCCATGCCCACCGTCACTCCCGCCTCCAAGCTGGCCCCCGTGCTCGGGGCGAAGACGGCGAAGAAGCTGGACGAGGCATTCGGCTACGTCACCGTCGAGGACCTGCTCCAGCACTACCCGCGCAGCTACATCCGCCGCGGGGAGACCAGCGACCTGTCCGGACTCGTCGCCGGCGAGCACGCGACCGTGCTCGCCGAGATCGTCGGGTCCAAGAAGCACACCTACACCGACCGCCGTACCGGTCAGCCGGCCTTCCGGCTGGAGGTGGAGGTCGCGCTCGGCGGCGGCCGGCTGGTGCTCACCTTCTTCGACAAGCGCCGGCACATCGCCGACTGGCGGGCCGAGCGGATGGCGGTCGGCACCTTCGGCATGTTCGAGGGACGCGCCGACTGGAACCGCTTCACCCACCGCTGGCAGCTGGTGAACCCGCAGACCGACATCCTCGGGGTCGCCGACGGCGCCAGCTCGGAGCAGCAGATGGAGCACGAGCGCCGCAAGCTCAAGGACCTGCGGCCGATCTACTCCGCCTCGAAGAAGATCTCCTCCTGGGCGATCGAGGACTCCATCCGGGTGCTGCTCGACGTCGTCGAGGACGTCCCCGACCCGGTGCCGGCGTCGGTACGCCGGGAGCGGAGCCTGCTCGACGCCAAGCAGGCGCTGGAGTGGGTGCACCGCCCGGAGAACTGGCACCACTGGACCTCCGCCCAGGAGACCTTGCGGTTCCGTGAGGCGTTCGTCACCCAGACCGTGCTGGCGCAGCGGCGTGCGGAGCTGATGGCGCTGCCGGCGAGACCACGCAGGGGTACGTCGGACGGGCTGCTGTCCCGCTTCGACGAGCGGCTGCCGTTCCAGCTCACCGAGGGCCAGCAGCGGGTCTGTGAACAGATCATGGACGACCTCGCCGCGGGTCGCCCGATGCACCGGCTGCTGCAGGGCGAGGTCGGCTCGGGCAAGACGGTGGTGGCCCTGCGCGCGATGCTGCAGGTGATCGACTCCGGCGGGCAGGCGGCGCTGCTCGCGCCCACCGAGGTGCTCGCCCAGCAGCACCACCGCTCGATCACCTCGATGCTCGGTGACCTCGCCTCCGGCGGCATGCTCGGCGCCGCGGACCGCGCCACCCAGGTCGCGCTGCTCACCGGGTCGCTGGGGGCCGCCGCGCGCAAGACCGCTCTCCTCGACGCCGCCTCAGGTGCGGCCGGCATCGTGGTCGGCACCCACGCCCTGCTCGAGGACCGGGTCCAGTTCGCCGACCTCGGGCTCGTCGTGGTCGACGAGCAGCACCGGTTCGGTGTCGAGCAGCGGGCCGCCCTCGCCGCCAAGGCGGGGGAGACGCCGCCGCACGTGCTGGTGATGACCGCGACACCGATCCCGCGGACCGTGGCGATGACGGTCTTCGGCGACCTGGAGACCTCGACGCTGTCAGAGCTCCCCGCCGGGCGGGCGCCGATCCAGAGCAACGTGGTGCCGATGCGCTACCAGCCGGCCTGGCTGGACCGGGCCTGGGAGCGGGTCCGCGAGGAGGCCGCGAAGGGCCACCAGGTCTACGTGGTCTGCCCCCGCATCGGCGGCGACGACGGGAAGGAACCCGAGCTCGAGCCGGTCGGCGCGGACGCCGACGGCGACGACGTCCTGCCGGCCGCGGTCGAGGAGGTCGGACCCCTCCTCGCCGACGGCGCGCTGAAGGGGCTGCGGGTCGAGTGCCTGCACGGGCGTCTGCCGGCCGACCGCAAGGACCAGCTGATGCAGGCGTTCGCCCGCGGTGAGGTCGACGTGCTCGTGTCGACCACCGTGATCGAGGTCGGCGTCGACGTCCCCAACGCGACCGTGATGGTGATCCTCGACGCCGACCGGTTCGGCGTCTCCCAGCTGCACCAGCTCCGCGGCCGGGTGGGCCGGGGCGGGCTGCCCGGCCTGTGCCTGCTGGTCACCCGGGCCGAGCAGGACTCCCCGGCCATGGAGCGCCTCTCCGCCGTGGCCGCGACCACCGACGGGTTCGAGCTGTCCCGGGTCGACCTCGAGCAGCGGCGCGAGGGTGACGTCCTGGGGGCGGCACAGTCGGGTCGGCGCTCCGGGCTCCGGCTGCTGTCGGTGCTCGAGCACGAGGACGTCATCGCCGCGGCCCGCGGGGACGCGGCGGCCCTGGTCGCGCAGGACCCCGGGCTGGAGACCGTGCCCGACCTGGCCGACGCGGTCCGCCTGCTGCGTGAGTCCGAGCAGGCCGACTACCTCGAGAAGGCGTGAGGCCGTGACGAGGATCATCGGCGGCTCCGCGGGCGGTCGCCGGCTCAAGACACCGGGCGGAGACAACACCCGGCCCACCTCCGACCGGGTGCGCGAGGCGATGTTCTCCGCCATCGACGCCGGCTTCGGCTCCCTCGCGGGCCTGCGGTTCCTCGACCTCTACGCCGGGTCCGGCGCGGTCGGCCTGGAGGCGATGTCGCGCGGCGCCGGGGCGGTCACCCTCGTCGAGCAGGACCGTCGCACGGCCGGGCTGATCCGCGAGAACATCCGCACGCTTCGGTTCGCCTCCGCCGAGGTGGTGAACGCTCCGGTCAGCCGGGTGCTGGCCCAGCCACCGCGTGCGCCGTACGACGTGGTCTTCCTCGACCCGCCCTACGCCCTCCCGGTCGAGGAGGTGCGTGCCGACCTCAGCGCGCTCGCGACCCACGGCTGGCTGCTCGACGACGCGCTGGTGGTTGTCGAGCGGTCCAGCCGCGACCCCGACCTGGGCTGGCCCGAGGGGTTCGTCGCCGAGCGGTCGAGACGCTACGGCGAGACCACGCTTTGGTACGGTCACGCAGCAACCCCGACCCCCGACCCCGGCGCCTGATCACCGGACCCGAGGAGCCCTAGTGCGCAGAGCCGTGTGCCCCGGATCGTTCGACCCGGTCACGAACGGTCACATCGACATCGTCTCCCGCGCGTCGTCGCTGTTCGACGAGGTCACCGTGGCGGTGCTGATCAACAAGTCCAAGCAGAGCCTGTTCACCGTCGAGGAGCGCATCGACATGCTGCAGGAGGTCTGTGCGCGCTACGACAACGTCACCATCGAGTCCTTCCACGGGCTCCTGGTCGACTTCTGCAAGGACCGCGACATCCACGCGATCGTGAAGGGCCTGCGCGCGGTCAGCGACTTCGACTACGAGCTGCAGATGGCGCAGATGAACTCCAGCCTCGCCGACGTGGAGACGGTGTTCGTCCCGACGAGCCCGGAGTACTCCTTCCTGGCCAGCAGCCTCGTCAAGGAGGTCGCGACGTTCGGCGGCGACGTGTCCGCGCTGGTCCCGCCGCACGTGCTCGAGCGGCTGACCGCCCGGCTCGAGGAGCGCCGCGCGCGCTGAGTGTGAGCTTTACGGCGCCACCCCGTATCGTCATACCCGGGGGGAGTAAGCCGTCTCCGACTCGTAGGGAGAGACGCACCCGAGCTCTGAGGGAAAGGTCAACGTGGACGTGCACGCGAAGCTCGCCGAGGTCCGGCGGGTTGTCGAGGACGCGAGGTCGATGCCGATGTCGGCCTCCGTCATGGTGAACCGGGCCGAGATGCTCGGCCTGCTCGACGAGCTGCAGAAGGAGCTGTCGGCGGCGTTCAGCCAGGCCGACCAGGTCCTCGCCGAGCGGGACGGGGTCGTGGACGAGGGTCGGCGCCAGGCCGACCAGATCCTCGCCGACGCCCGCTACGAGCGGGAGGCGATCGTCTCCGACACCGAGGTGTACCGGGTCGCCCAGCGCCAGGCCGACCAGGTCCTCGCCGAGGCCCGCCGCGAGGCCGAGGAGCTGCGCGCGGAGACCGACGAGTACGTCGATGCCAAGCTCGCCAACTTCGAGATCACCCTCGAGCGCACCATGGAGGCCGTGAAGCGTGGCCGGGAGCGGCTCGCGGGCCGGTCGGTGCTCGACACCCTCACCGAGGACGAGGCCGACAAGATCAAGCTGCCCGAGCACCTCGAGGGCTGACCGCCCGCACCGCCCCGGCCGTTTTGGTCGTGCACCGGCCCAGCCGGTACTCTTGGGGGCGGTTCGCCATGCTCGTCCGTCGCTCGCGTCGGTCGAACGTGAAAGGACTGTGATCTGTTGTGCCCAACGTCGGAAGTGACACCCTGAGCAGTCTCGACCCGAGAGCGCCGCTCGTGCTCGACACCCGCGAGCTCGGCCGCCGCCCGGGGTCGCAACGTCAGATGTCGTTCTCGGCGCCGGCGCCGGCAGATCTCGGTATCGAGGTTCTTCGTGTCCCCGAAGGATCGCCCGTCGAGTTCGATCTCAGGCTCGAGGCGGTCATGGAGGGGGTGCTCGTCACCGGTACTGCCCACGCCGACCTGGTGGGGGAGTGCGCGCGGTGCCTGGAGGAGATCAGGGACGACGTCGTCGCTGACTTTCAGGAGCTCTTCGTCTACGAGGAGAGCGACACCGCCACCGGCGCGGAGGACGAGGATGCCAGCCGGTTGGAGGGCGACCTGCTCGACCTCGAACCTCTGCTGCGGGATGCGGTGGTGCTGTCACTGCCGTTCCAGCCGCTGTGCCGGGACGACTGCCCCGGGTTGTGCATCGAGTGTGGTGCACGGCTCGCAGACGACCCGGACCACCAGCACGACGAGGCGGTCGACCCGAGATGGGCGGCGCTCCAAGGGCTGGTCGACAAGACTGATGAAGACGGCCGGGAGACCGGCCCTACAGAGGAGTGAGATAAGTGGCTGTCCCGAAGCGGAAGATGTCGCGCAGCAACACGCGTCACCGTCGCTCGCAGTGGAAGGCCGTTGCGCCCTCGCTGGTGACCTGCGCGAACCCGGCCTGCGGTGCCAAGCACCTCCCGCACCGTGCGTGCCAGGAGTGCGGCCAGTACGGCGCCCGCGCAGAACGCCGCCAGGTCCTCTGACGGAACCTGTCGTGAGCGAGCCGTCGTACGACGACTTGCGCGCAGCGCTCGGCGGTCCGGTCCTGGACCCCGAGCTGCTGGAGCGTTCCCTCACCCACCGTTCCTTCGCCTACGAGAACGGTGGTCTTCCCACGAACGAGCGACTGGAGTTCCTCGGGGACTCCGTGCTCGGCGTGGTGGTCACCGAGACGCTCTACCGGGCTCACCCGGACCTGTCCGAAGGTCGCCTGGCGAAGCTCCGGGCCGCCGTGGTGAACGCGCGCGCCCTCGCGGAGGTCGCGCGCACCATCGGTCTGGGTGAGCACATCAAGCTGGGCCGGGGCGAGGAGACCACCGGGGGCCGCGACAAGTCCTCGATCCTCTCCGACACCGTCGAAGCCCTGATCGGCGCGGTGTACCTCAGTGGTGGCTTCGAGGCCGCCGCCGGGGTCGTGCACCTGCTGTTCGACCCGTTGATGGAGGCCGCCGCCGGGCTCGGTGCCGGCCTGGACTGGAAGACCAGCCTCCAGGAGCTGTCCGCCGAGCACTCCCTCGGTGTTCCCGAGTACGTCATCGCGGACGACGGGCCCGACCACGAGAAGACGTTCACCGCCCAGGTGCAGGTCGGCGACGCGCTCTACGGCCACGGCACCGGCCGGTCGAAGAAGGAGGCCGAGCAGCAGGCCGCCGAGACCGCCTACCGGGCCATCGCCTCCGCCCACGGCTCGGTCGCACCCACCCCCGCGGAATCAGACGCCTGACGTGCCCGAGCTCCCCGAGGTCGAGGTCGTCAGGGCCGGGCTCGAGGCGCACGTGGTGGGTCGCACCATCGACGCGGTGGAGGTGCTCCATCCCCGTCCGGTACGCCGGCACACCGCCGGTCCCGCGGACTTCGCGGACCGGCTGACCGGGCGTGGTGTCGTCGGCGCCTGCCGCCGCGGCAAGTACCTCTGGCTCCCGCTCGACAACGACGACGCGCTGCTGGGCCACCTCGGCATGAGCGGCCAGATGCTCGTCCAGCCCATTGACGCCCCCGACGAACGCCACCTGCGGGTGCGGCTCCGCCTCGACGCGCCCTACGAGCTGCGTTTCGTCGACCAGCGGATGTTCGGCGGTCTCCTCGTGTCGGCCGGGGGAGCGGTCCTGCCGCCCGAGATCGCGCACATCGCGCGCGACCCCCTCGACCCCGAGTTC
>DATIBI010000168.1:0-11434 GCA_035457605.1 Nocardioidaceae bacterium | reverse complement strand
CCGTAGACGTTGTTGGAGGCGGAGTCACCGACCAGGAGCACCGGGATACCGGCCTCGTCGAAGACCTGCGCGGTGTACTGGTCGTAGGCGGTGAGCATCGCCCACCTCTCGCCCCGCTGCTTCAGCTCCCGCAGGTGGTGGATGCGCACCCGCTTCGCCGGCGCGGCGCTCTTCGCAGCGCCGGTGCCGTAGGGCGCGGTCGTCTCGCTCATGTCGCCTCCGTGTCACTCTCGAGGCTCCCTGGTGGAGTCCCCGGACCTGGATCCAGGCTAGTACCGTGCGGGGCGGACACGTTTGTGCCACTGGTCACGTGGCACTATCGCGACGTGGACTTCACCTCTGCCTACGACCATGGGTTCGCCCGCGTGGCCGCATGCACCGTGCCGGTCGCGATCGCGGACCCGGAGACGAACGTCGACGCCGTCCTGGCCGAGGCACGGGCCTGTCACGACGAGGGTGTCGCGGTCGCGGTGTTCCCGGAGCTGTGCCTGAGCGGCTACTCCATCGAGGACCTGTTCCTCCAGGACGCGGTGCTCGAGCAGGTGCACACCGCGCTCGGCCGCCTCGTGGAGTCATCTCGAGACCTGATGCCGGTGCTCGTGGTCGGGGCGCCCCTGACACAGGGCAACCGGCTCTACAACTGCGCTGTGGTCGTGCACCGGGGCAGGGTCCTCGGGGTCGTCCCGAAGTCCTACCCGCCGACCTACCGCGAGTTCTACGAGCGCCGCCACTTCGGCGCCGGCGACGACCGCCGCGGCGGCTCGATCCGCGTGGCGGGCACCGAGGTGCCGTTCGGACCGGACCTGCTGTTCGACGCCGAGGACGTGCCGGGCCTGGTGCTCCACGTCGAGGTCTGCGAGGACATGTGGGTGCCGGTGCCGCCGAGCGCGGAGGCCTCCCTCGCCGGCGCCACAGTGCTGGCGAACCTGTCCGGCAGCCCGATCACGGTCGGCCGCGCCGACGACCGCAGGCTCATGGTCCGCTCCGCGAGCTCGCGCTGCCTTGCCGCCTACGTCTACGCGGCCGCCGGGGAGGGGGAGTCGAGCACCGACCTGTCCTGGGACGGACAGACGATGATCTACGAGTGCGGCACCGTGCTAGCCGAGAGCGAGCGGTTCCCCGACGGGCCGCGGCGCTCGGTGGCCGACGTCGACCTGGACCGGCTGCGGCAGGACCGGCTGCGGCAGGGCACGTTCGACGACAACCGCCGCACCCAGGCCGACCGGGCCGGTGCCTTCCGCAGCGTCGCCTTCACCGTCGACCCGCCGCGGGGCGACATCGGCCTGCGCCGCAAGGTGGACCGGTTCCCGTTCGTGCCCGACGACCCGGAGCGGCTGGCGCTGGACTGCTACGAGGCCTACAACATCCAGGTCTCCGGCCTCGAGCAGCGGCTCCGGGCGATCGGCCAGCCGAAGGTGGTGATCGGTGTCTCCGGCGGCCTGGACTCCACGCACGCGCTGATCGTCGCGGCTCGTGCGATGGACCGGCTCGGCCGCCCGCGCAGCGACATCTTGGCCTACACCCTCCCGGGCTTCGCCACCGGCGACACCACGAAGAGCAACGCCACCCGGCTGTCCAAGGCCCTCGGGGTCAGCTTCGACGAGGTCGACATCCGGCCTGCCGCACGGCAGATGCTCACCGACCTCGACCACCCGTTCAGCGAGGGCGAGCCGGTCTACGACGTCACCTTCGAGAACGTGCAGGCGGGGCTGCGCACCGACTACCTGTTCCGGATCGCCAACCACCGCGGCGGCATCGTTCTCGGCACCGGCGACCTCTCCGAGCTCGCGCTCGGCTGGTGCACGTACGGCGTCGGCGACCAGATGTCGCACTACACGGTCAACGCCGGCGTGCCCAAGACGCTGATCCAGCACCTGATCCGCTGGGTGATCAGCGAGCGCCTCTTCGACGACGAGGTCAACGAGGTGCTCCAGGTCATCGTCGACCAGGAGATCACTCCCGAGCTGATCCCGACCGAGGAGGGCGAGCGCCCGCAGGCGACCGAGGAGTCGATCGGTCCCTACTCACTCCAGGACTTCACGCTGTGGCACGTGCTCCGCTACGGCTACCGGCCCAGCAAGATCGCCTTCCTCGCGCACCACGCCTGGCGCGACCCGTCGGCCGGGGAGTGGCCACCAGGATTCCCCGAGGACCGGAGGCCGGGCTACGACCTGGCCACGATCCGGCACTGGATGGTCGTGTTCATCAAGCGGTTCTTCGCGTTCAGCCAGTTCAAGCGCTCCGCGCTGCCGAACGGGCCGAAGGTCTCCGCCGGCGGTGCGCTGTCCCCGCGCGGGGAGTGGCGCGCCCCCTCGGACGGCAACGCCGAGGCGTGGCTGGCCGAGCTGGAGCGCAACGTGCCCACCGAGTGAGGGGTGGCGTCACCTCGCTGTAACAGCGATGCGACATAGTGGGCCCATGGGCAAGCAGGAAGAGTTCGTGCTCCGGGCGCTCGAGGAGCGCGACGTGCGTTTCGTCAGGCTGTGGTTCACCGACGTGCTCGGCTCGCTGAAGTCGGTGGCGATCGCCCCGGCCGAGCTGGAGGGGGCGTTCACCGAGGGCATCGGCTTCGACGGCTCGGCCATCGAGGGCTTCGCCCGCGTCTACGAGGCCGACATGCTCGCCAAGCCGGACCCGTCGACGTTCCAGATCCTGCCGTGGCGGGGGGAGGGGCCGAGCACGGCGCGGATGTTCTGCGACATCGTGATGCCGGACGGCTCACCGTCGTACGCCGACCCGCGGTACGTCCTCAAGCGGACCCTGTCCAAGGCGGCCGAGGCAGGCTTCACCTTCTACACCCACCCCGAGATCGAGTTCTACCTGTTCAAGGACACCCCGACCCCGGGTGCAGACCCGGTCCCGGTGGACCGCAGCGGCTACTTCGACCACACCGCGCAGAGCTCGGGCGCGGACTTCCGCCGCGAGGCGATCACCATGCTCGAGGCGATGGGGATCAGCGTCGAGTTCAGCCACCACGAGGGCGGACCCGGCCAGCAGGAGATCGACCTGCGCTACGCCGACGCGCTCTCGACCGCGGACAACATCATGACCTTCCGGACCGTGGTACGGGAGGTGGCGCTTTCGCAGGGGATCTGGGCCACGTTCATGCCCAAGCCGTTCACCACCCACCCCGGCTCCGGGATGCACACGCACGTGTCGCTGTTCGAGGGCGACCGCAACGCGTTCTTCGAGGCCGGCGCGGAGTACCAGCTGTCCAAGACCGGCCGCCAGTTCATCGCCGGGATCCTCACCCACGCCGCGGAGATCACCGCGATCACCAACCAGTGGGTGAACTCCTACAAGCGGCTGATCGGCGGGGGCGAGGCGCCGTCGTACATCTGTTGGGGGCACAACAACCGCTCGGCGATGATCCGGGTGCCGATGTACAAGCCGAACAAGGGCCAGTCGACCCGCATCGAGCTGCGCACCATCGACTCGGCGTGCAACCCCTACCTGGCGTTCGCTGCGATCCTGGGCGCGGGCCTCAAGGGCATCGAGGAGGGCTACGACCTCCCGCCGGAGGCCGAGGACGACGTGTGGTCGCTCAACGACCGTGAGCGCAAGTCCCTCGGCATCGACCCGCTGCCCAAGACGCTGTACGAGGCGATCGGGATCATGGAGAACTCCGAGCTGCTCGCCGAGACGCTCGGCGAGCACGTCTACGACTTCTTCCTGCGCAACAAGCGTGCCGAGTGGGAGGAGTACCGCGGCCAGGTCTCGGCGTTCGAACGCGACCGGATGCTGCCGGTGATCTGACCGGGTGCGCCCCGGTGGCGGACTCCGAGATGGACGTTCCCGTGTGGACGCCTCGGCGGTCCTCACCTGTCCGCTCGGTGGGACCCCCGAACGGGGGATCTGAGTACGAAACCGGATGCCGTTGTCGGCGGCGTCCGGGACAGTTGCCCCATGACCGAGGTGAACCAGGCTGTCCGTCGCACGCTCCTGCTCGTGGTGAGCGCGGTCGGCCTGGCCGGGCTCGGGCTCGCGGGCTGGCTCGTGCTGGACGACCTGCGCACCGACACAGACCCGGTCCACGGCCTCGGCGTGTTCCTCGGGATCGTCCTCGGCGTGGCCGCGCTGATGGTCGCCGCTCCCGGGGTGGCCGCGCTGCTCGCCGGCCACCGGCACCCGCCCGGGGCCAAGGTGCTCGGCGTGGCCAGCGGGGTGGTGGTCACGATCTCCTCCCTGCTCGTCGGCCTGAGCCTGCCCGGAGCATGGGTCGTCACGGCCGCCGGTCTCGTGCTGGTGGTGGCGGCGATGAAGACCCCGGTCCTGGAGCGCTAGCCTCGCCCTTGTGACTTCGCAACCGGTGCTCGTGGTCGAGCATGAGCAGCAGTGTCCGCCCGGCTGGGTCGGCGAGTGGTTGGTCGAGGCCGGCTGCTCGATCGACGTACGACGGCCGCACCTGGGTGACCACCTGCCCGAGGACCTGTCCGGGCACCGCAGCATGGTCGTGCTCGGCGGCTCGATGAACGCCTACGCCGAGGCCGATCACCCGTGGCTCGGCCGGGTCAAGGAGCTGGTCCGGGCCGCGGTCGCGGACCTCACGCCGGTGCTCGGCATCTGCCTGGGCCACCAGCTGGTCGCGGTCGCGCTCGGGGGTGCGGTGCACACCAACCCCCGCGGCCAGCAGATCGGCGTGCTCACTCCAGGGTGGCTGCCCGAGGCGTTCGAGGACGAGCTGTTCTCGTCGGTGGCGGGTGCGACGGTGAGCGTCCAGTGGAACAACGACGTGGTCAGCGTCCTGCCGCCCGACGCGGTCGTGCTCGCGCGGACCCCGCACGGCGAGGTGCAGGCCGCCCGGTTCGCGCCGACCGTGTGGGGGGTCCAGTCCCACCCCGAGGCCGGTGAGGAGATCGTCCGCGCCTGGGCCGAGAACGACCGCGACGACGCCCTCGAGCGGGGCGTCGACGTGGACTCCTACCTGCGCGACGTCGCGGCGGCACGCGAGGACCTGCGCCGGTCCTGGCAACCGCTGGCCGCGGGGTTCGCCCGGCTGACCCGGGACGTGGTCACCGCGTGGTGAAGGGGGCACGGGTCACCACGACGACCGGCACCCTCGTCCGGCTCGGGTTCGAGGACGCCGAGGCGTCGGCCGCCGCGCTGGCCCGGATCGGCGACGCCGCCGGGCCGCTGGTGCACCTGCTCGGCACCACCGCCGACCCCGACCAGGCGGCGGCGTACCTGGCCGACCTTGCCGACCGGGCCCCGGACCGGGACGCCCTGCTCGAGGAGCTCGAGCACGACGAGGGCTTCGCGATGCGCTTGCTGTCGGTGCTCGGTGCCAGCTCCGCGCTCGCCGACCACCTGGTGCGGCATCCCGAGCAGTGGCACGAGCTGACCGCGCCCGACCTCGGCCGGACCCGGGCCCCGGCGTTCGCGATGCGTGCCGACCTGCTGCGTGCAGTGGGAGCGGACCCCGCCGCGGAGACACCCGTCGCGGAGCTCGAGGACGAGACGGCGGTCAACGCGCTGCGCGTGGAGTACCGCCGGCTGCTGATGCGCCTGGCCTCCCGGGACCTCTCGCACGGCGTGCGGGTCGACGACGTCGCCGCGGAGCTGTCCGACCTGGCGGCCGGCACGCTCGAGGCTGCGCTGGCGATCGCGCGGGCACGCGTCGGTGAGTCGGCGGGCACCTGCCGGCTGGCGGTGATCGCGATGGGCAAGTGCGGCGGCCGCGAGCTCAACTACGTCAGCGACGTCGACGTGATCTTCGTGGCCGAGCCGGTCGGTGACGTCGCGGAGACGCCGGCGCTGCGCGCGGCCACCCAGCTGGCCTCGAACATGATGCGGATCTGCTCCGACCACACCGGCGAGGGCACGATCTGGCCGGTGGACGCGGCGCTCCGGCCGGAGGGCAAGGCCGGACCGCTGGTGCGCACACTGGCCAGCCACCAGGGGTACTACGAGCGGTGGGCGAAGACCTGGGAGTTCCAGGCACTGCTCAAGGCGCGTCCGGTCGCCGGGGACGCCGCGCTGGGCGCCGCCTACATCGAGACCATCGCGCCGATGGTGTGGTCGGCAGCGGACCGGGACGGGTTCGTCACCGACGTACAGGCGATGCGCCGGCGGGTGCTCGAGCACATCCCCGCCCAGCACGCCGAGCGGCAGATCAAGCTCGGCTCGGGCGGACTGCGGGACGTGGAGTTCGCGGTGCAGCTGTTGCAGCTGGTGCACGGGCGTGGCGACGAGAAGGTGCGCTGCCCGGCGACGCTGAGCGCGCTGGCCGAGCTGACCCGGGGCGGGTACGTCGGACGCGAGGACGGCGCCGCCCTCGACGCGGCGTACAAGTTCCTGCGCACCCTCGAGCACCGGATCCAGCTCGCGCAGCTACGCCGTACCCATGTCGTGCCCGACGACCCGGACGCGCTGCGCGCCCTCGGCCGCTCGATGGGCTTCCGCAAGGACCCGGTCGCGGAGCTGGACCGCGAGTGGAAGCAGCACCGGCGCGAGGTCCGCCGGCTGCACGAGAAGCTGTTCTACCGGCCGCTGCTCGCCGCGGTCGCGAAGCTGCCCGGCGACGAGGTCCGGCTCACGCCCGACGCGGCGAAGCAGCGGCTGGCCGCGCTCGGCTACGAGGACCCGGTGGCGGCACTGCGCCACCTCGAGGCGCTGACCAGCGGGGTGTCCCGCTCGGCGGCGATCCAGCGCACCCTGCTGCCGGTCATGCTGGAGTGGTTCGCCGACGCCCCGGACCCGGACGCGGGACTGTTCGGCTTCCGGAAGATCTCCGAGGCCCTCGGCTCGACGCACTGGTACCTCCGCCTGCTGCGCGACGAGGGCCAGGTCGCCCAGCGGATGGCGGTCGTGCTCGCGTCCAGCCGCTACGCCACCGACCTGCTCATGCGCGCACCCGAGGGGGTGGCGCTGCTCGGCACCGACGACGCCCTCGTGCCGCTGACACGGGAGGCCCTGGAGAAGGAGATGACCAAGGCCGGGCTGCGCCAGTCCGACCCCACCCAGGGCATCGAGGCGGTCCGCGCGATCCGGCGCCGGGAGCTGTTCCGGGTCGCGGTCGCTGACCTGGCCGGTGCCCTGGACGTGGCGCAGGTCGGCTATGCCCTGACCGACATCGCCGGGGCCACGCTGGAGGCAGGGCTGGCGGTCGCGGTGTCCGCCATCGAGGCGGAGCGACGCTCGCCGCTGCCCACGCGGATGGCGATCGTGGCGATGGGGCGGTTCGGCGGCCACGAGCTGAGCTACGGCAGCGACGCGGACGTGATGTTCGTGCACGACCCGCTGCCGGACGCCGCGGCCCAGGAAGCCGCCACGGCGGCGCAGCACGTCGCGAACGAGTTCCGCCGGCTGCTGGCGCTGCCCGGACCGGACCCGGCGCTGGAGGTCGACACCGGTCTCCGTCCGGAGGGCAAGCAGGGGCCGCTCGTGCGCACCCTCGACTCCTACCGCGCCTACTACGCCAAGTGGTCCGCGGTCTGGGAGGCGCAGGCGTTACTGCGCGCAGAGCCGATGGTGGGCGACCGGGACCTGTGCGCGCGCTTCACCGAGATGATCGACCCGCTGCGTTTTCCCGCGGACGGGATCTCCGAGGCCGACGTCCGCGAGGTACGTCGGATCAAGGCCCGCGTCGACGCGGAGCGGCTGCCGCGCGGGGCGGACCCGGCGACGCACCTGAAGCTCGGACGGGGCGGCCTGGCCGACGTGGAGTGGACGATCCAGCTGCTGCAGATGCGGCACGCCGGAACCGTGCCCGAGCTCCGCACGACCCGCACCCTCGACGCGCTCGACGCGGCGGTGGAGGCCGAAGTGCTGAACGGCGAGGACGCCGACGCGCTGCGGCAGGCCTGGTCGACCGCGAGCCGGATCCGCAACGCCGTGATGCTCGTGCGGGGCAAGGCCTCGGACTCGCTGCCGAGGGACACCCGGGAGAAGGCAGCGGTGGCGCACGTGTGCGGGTACCGCCCGGGGGAGTCCGACGAGCTGGTGAACGACTACCTGCGCGCAACCCGGCGTGCCCGCGCCGTCGTCGAACGGATCTTCTGGGAGTAGGCCCGCCGAGAGCCCGGCAGAACGGGATCGACGGGAGACATGGGGAGCCGGCCTCGGCAGGGGGTGATGGGCAGATGGGAATCCCACCAGGCCCTGCCGTCCCCGGCTCAGGCCGGCTCCGCCTTTACTTTATGGGCTTCGGAGTCAAAGGGAAGGTTTGTTCCCGAGTTGTGATCCCCAGGGATGATTCGTCCTACCCCAGGGTTTTGACAGTCCGGGCAGAAACCCGAAGCGCCCGGTCCCCACGCAGCGTGTGGTGGGAAACGGGCACTTACTTCAGGGAAAGGTGGCGGCCATCTGGACCACCGACCGCTCCTTACCCTGCGCCCTCGAGAGCATGCGGCCGATTTCCGAGAAACTTCTCCGCGCCGGCTTTTCGGGGTCTGGCGAGACCGGGGTCGGCCTCAGACCCGGCTGTCTCCCCTGCGCGCGGCGAGCCCGCAGGCCGTGACGACGAGGCCTGCCAGGACCGGGAGCGCGAGCGCCCCCTCGACCGAGAGGTGCTCGAGGATCGGGCCGGACCCCGCCGCGCCGAGGCCGACGCCGGTGGCGGTCATCGTGGCGAGGACGGTCATCACCGCCGTGGACGCGCCGGCGGGACTGCGCAGCTCGGCCAGGACGTAGGCACTCGCGAGGACCGGGGCGACGCTGAGGCCGACCACGAAGCACGCGAGGGCCTGGAACCACGGGCTCGGTGCAGGCTGGAGCAGCAGCGCCGACACGGCCAGGGCCGCGCCGAACCCGGTCATCCGCGTGGTCATCGGCACCTGGGACGGGAACCGGGCCACGGCCACGCCGCTGAGCGCGCTACCGATGCCGAGGCAGGCGTAGACGAGTCCGGTTATCTCGGTCTGGTCGGTCGCGGCGAACCGGGCTGCCAGAGCGGTCTGGGTGGAGCCGAACACCACACCCACGGCGGCGACGGCGCCGACGACCGGGCCGAGCCTGCGCAGGGCCGCGAGCCGGCTCTCCTGCGGGGCGGCGGTGGCCGTGGCGTCCAGTGAGGGCAGCGCCTGGGGCTGGGGGAGCAGGGCGAAGGCGGTGTGGGTGACCAGGGCGAGGACCATCACCGTGAGCAGGCAGGCCACCGATCCGACGTACCCGGTCACCAGGCTCGCGACGATCGGCCCCAGCACGTAGGAGATCTCGTCGGAGGCGGCCTCCCAGCCCATCGCCCGGCTCAGGAAGTTGTGCCGGTCGGCGCGGGGGCGGGAGCGCGCCGCCCACTGCGATCGCGCCATCGAGCCGATGACGGGGTTGAAGAACCCGACGGCCGCGGTCGCGAGCAGGAGCCAGCCGACCGGGGCGTCGACACGGAGGGCCACGGCCATCGCCAGCAGCCCGACGGACTGGGCGACGGTCACGGTGAGGACGACGAGGCGCTGGGTGGTGCGGTCGGCGACCATGCCGGCCAGCGGTCCGCCGGCAGCGCCGGCCAGGCTCGCCAGGGCCACGACCGATCCGGCCAGGGTGAAGCTGCCGGTGGCGCCCGACACCGCGAGCAGCAGCGCGAGCGGGGTCATCGCGGTGGGCAGCCGTGCGGCCAGGCCGAGCCCGATCAGGCTGCGGCCGCCGTCGGCGGTGAAGGGTGGTGGGGTGGCGGGGGTTGTCGGGGTGATGGTGGTCGCGGTGGACACGGGGCGCTCCTCAGGTACGTCTGTGGAGCGCACTCCCGACCTCGCCGTGCGCTGTGAAACCCGCTGTGGAGAAGTGTACGGCCTCCTCGGCGGTGGTCGGGCACGACGTGGTGCTGCCAGACTGGGCACGGAGGAGGCGAACGATGGGTCCCGCACCGGTCACCCCGGACAAGGAGCTGCTGGCCGAGCTCCGCCGTCGCCGCGCCGAGCTCCGGGAGTCGATCGTTACGCTCGAGCACGCGTTGGCCACCTCGCTGTCCGCCGATCCAGCTCGCTGGGCCGAGCGGGTGCAGGTCGCGCTGGTCGAGCTCGCCGCGGACTTCCGCGCGCACGTCGAGATCACCGAGGGCGCCGACGGGTTGTACAGCGACATCCTCCGCGCGGCGCCTCGTCTGTCAGGAGCGGTCCATCGGCTCGGGCGCGAGCACGAGGTGATCCGGCGTCAGATCGACGACGCCCTGGCACGGCTCGGGGACCTCCAGGGGTTCGAGGAGGGCCAGCAGCTCCGGGAGCAGGGCACCGACCTGCTCGGGGACCTCATGCGGCACCGGCAGCGCGGCTCGGACCTGGTGTTCTCGGCCTACGAGCTCGACATCGGCGGCGAAGACTGAGGCAGCCAGGACAAGACGGCCTGCTCAGGAGCCGCCTCTCGCCTGCGAGACCTGCACAGAACCTTCACGAGTTGTGCCCACCTCCTGACCGGGCGGGCTCCTAGGCTCGCCCTATGCCAGTCAGCGGAGCGGCCCCCAGGATCCTCGTCGTCGAGGACGAGCCGGTGATCAACCAGGCGGTCACGGACCGGTTGCGCGGCTCGGGGTACGACGTCGTCCAGGCCTGGGACGGACCGGGCGCGGTCGCGCAGTTCGCCGACACCGCGCCGGACCTGGTCCTCCTCGACGTGATGCTCCCGGGGTTCGACGGCCACGAGGTGTGCCGGCGGATCCAGGCCGAGCGGCCGGTCCCCGTGCTCATGCTGACCGCGCGCGACGACGAGGCGGACATCCTGGTGGGGCTCGGCGTCGGTGCCGACGACTACCTCACCAAGCCGTTCCGCATGCGAGAGCTGGTGGCCCGGGTCGCCGCCCTCCTGCGACGGGTCGACCGCGCGGCGGAGCTGGCCGTCCGCGCCGCCACCGATCTGGGCGACCTGCGGGTCGACGCGGCTTCTCGCCGGGTCTGGGTCGTCGACACCGAGGTGCACCTGACGCCGAACGAGTTCGATCTCCTGCTCTGCCTGGCCGGAAGCCCGGGCGTCGTCCTGACCCGAGAGAGCCTCTACGCCGAGGTCTGGGGCTGGCAGGGTGCCTCCGGGACCCGGACGGTCGACAGCCACGTCAAGGCGCTGCGCGCGAAGATCGGGGCGGAGCGGGTGCGCACGGTGCACGGCGTCGGCTACGCCCTCGAGCCCGGCGGCGCCACGTGAGCGGCCCGCTGCTGGACCAGGTCACGTCGGTCAAGGTGAAGCTCGGGCTGCTCGTCGCGGTCAGCGTCACCGTGGCCTCGGTCGTCGCGGCGATCGGCGCCGGCGGCGGAGTGCCGTTCTGGCTCAGCGTCCCGGTCACCGTGGCCCTGGCCCTCGGCGTGACCCAGCTGCTGGCCGTGGGGATGACCTCGCCCCTGCGCGAGATGACCGCGGCGGCCCGGCGGATGGCCCGCGGCGACTACTCCGGCCGGGTCACCGCGACCTCGAGCGACGAGGTGGGCGAGCTGGCCCGTGCCTTCAACCGGATGGCCGAGGACCTGGCCGCTGTCGACCGCCGGCGCCGCGAGCTGGTGGCGAACGTGAGCCA
>DATIBI010000167.1:0-2509 GCA_035457605.1 Nocardioidaceae bacterium | reverse complement strand
CACCGGTCGACCCCTTCGACCTGCCCGAGTGGATCGCCGCGGACGAGGTCACCTGGCGCGCCACCTCGAGCATCCGCGGCTCGCACCGGGTCACCGGTGAGCTCTCCGCCACCGGTGAGGCGATGCCGTGCGACCTGCTCGCCGGCGACCGCGCCTACCCGGCGCCGGTGCTGGAGGAGAAGTGGCGGCACGACGCGCACCAGGCGTGGAACCACGGCCAGGTCCTGCTGGTGTCCTACGACGGCAGGCTGACGCTCGTCGTACCTGGCACCGACTTCACCGCCGACCGGGTCCTGGAGACGCTGGCCCGGCTCGCGAAGGCGGTCGGGGTCAAGCCCAGCCGCTTCGTTGCCGCGCTGCGCCTCTGAACCCGTGCGGCTTGCGCGTATTCTCCACGCGTGGCCAGAGACATCGCGCTGTTGACCAACCCGTCCGCAGGCAGGGGGAAGGGCTCCCGCTCCGCCGCGATCGCCCTACCGCGGCTGCGTGAGGCCGGCTTCAGCGTCCGCGAGCTCGTCGGTCACGACGCCGAGGAGGCGCTGGACCTGGCCCGGAAGGCGGTGGCCGACGGCGTGGAGAGCCTGGTGGTCTGCGGCGGGGACGGCATGGTCCACCTGGGCGTGCAGGCGACGGCGTGCACCGAGACCAGCCTCGGCATCATCCCGGCCGGCACCGGCAACGACGTGGCCCGCTACCTCGGCATCCCGCGCCACGACCCCCAGCTGGCCGCCGACGTGGTGGTGGGCTCGCACGTGCGCCGGATCGACCTGGCCCGCACCGGCGCCACCTACTTCGTGACCGTGCTCGCGGCCGGCTTCGACTCCAAGGTCAACGAGCGCGCCAACGCGATGGCCTGGCCGCGGGGGCAGATGCGCTACAACCTGGCCACCCTGGCCGAGCTGCGGGTGTTCGAGCCGCTGCCGTACACCCTCGAGCTCGACGGGCAGGTCCGGCGGCTGGACGCGATGCTGGTCGCGGTCGGCAACGGCCCGTCGTTCGGTGGGGGACTGCGGATCACCCACGGCGCGAAGATCGACGACGGCCTGCTCGATGTGGTGATCATCAAGCCGATGAGCAAGCTCGAGCTGGTCAAGACCTACCCCAAGCTCTACACCGGCGCGCACGTGCGCCACCCGCAGTACGAGCACCACCTGGTCCGGTCGGTGACGGTGGCCGCGCCCGGGGTCGTGGCCTACGCGGACGGGGAGCGCCTAGGCTCGTTACCACTGACAGTGGACGTGGTCCCGAACGCATTGCGAGTGTTGGCTCCCCGATGACCTCACCGGCCGAGAAGTACGCCAGGTACCGGCGCGACAAGTCCTCGCCGGTCTTCGCCGACTTCGCCGCTCTCTACGACTTCACCCTCGACGACTTCCAGGTCGGGGCCTGCAAGGAGCTCGAGGCCGGCAACGGGGTGCTGGTCGCCGCGCCCACCGGGTCCGGCAAGACCCTGGTCGGCGAGTTCGCGGTGCACCTGGCCCTCCAGCAGGGGCGCAAGTGCTTCTACACCACCCCGATCAAGGCGCTGTCGAACCAGAAGTTCAACGACCTCGTCCGCCGCTACGGCGCGGAGCAGGTCGGCCTGCTCACCGGCGACAACACCATCAACGGCGAGGCGCCGATCGTGGTGATGACCACCGAGGTGCTGCGCAACATGCTGTACGCCGGCTCGCGCACCCTCACCGGGCTCGGCTACGTGGTCATGGACGAGGTGCACTACCTCGCCGACCGGTTCCGCGGCGCGGTCTGGGAGGAGGTCATCATCCACCTGCCCGAGTCGGTGTCGCTGGTCTCCCTGTCCGCGACGGTCTCCAACGCCGAGGAGTTCGGCGAGTGGCTGTCCACGGTCCGCGGGGCGACGACCACGATCGTCGAGGAGCGCCGCCCGGTCCCGCTCTACCAGCACGTGATGGTGGGCCGCCGGATGTACGACCTGTTCGCCGACCGCGAGGGCTCGGCGGAGGCGAAGGTGAACCCGGAGCTGCTGCGGGTCGCCCGGGACGACTGGCGCTCGGCCCGGACCAGCGACCGGCGCGGCAAGCGCGGCGCCCCGCGCGGACGGGCGGGTGCACGCGGCCAGGGCCGCGGCCCGTCCCAGCCGACCCGGTTCGACGTGGTGGACCGGTTGGACTCCGAGGGGCTGCTCCCGGCGATCTACTTCATCTTCAGCCGGGTCGGGTGCGACGCCGCCGTCCAGCAGTGCCTCGCGATGAACCTGCGGCTCACCACGCCGCAGGAGGCGAAGGAGATCCGTGCGCTGGTCGAGGAGCGGTGCGCGCACATCCCGGACTCCGACCTCTTCGTCCTGGGCTACCACGACTTCCTCGAGGGGTTGACCCGCGGGATCGCGGCGCACCACGCCGGGATGCTCCCCACCTTCAAGGAGTGCGTTGAGGAGCTCTTCGCCGCCGGCCGGTGCCGGGTGGTCTTCGCGACCGAGACGCTGGCGCTCGGCATCAACATGCCGGCACGGTCGGTGGTCATCGAGAAGCTCGTCAAGTGGAACGGA
>DATIBI010000166.1:0-2520 GCA_035457605.1 Nocardioidaceae bacterium | reverse complement strand
TCGACAAGATCAGCGGGCCGGCCCGGATCGCGGACCCGGGTGAGGCGATCAGCCTGGAGGAGCTGGCGTTGGCTGCGCGCAACCACGCCATGCCGCTCGAGGCGATGAGGTACGACGTGACGCCGGCCGGGCTGCACTACGTCCTGGTCCACTACGACATCCCGTACGTCGACCCCGATGCGTGGCGGCTCACCCTCCGCGGCTGTGTCGAGCGGCCGATCACGCTGGACCTCGACACGCTGCGGTCGCTGCCCCGGCACACCAGCAGGGTCACCATGGAGTGCGCCGGGAACGGACGGGCGCACCTGACGCCGCGACCGGTGAGCCAGCCGTGGCTGACCGGGGCGGTGGGCACCGCGGACTGGACGGGCGTGCGGCTGGTCGACCTGCTCGACGACGCCGGCCTGACCGAAGACGCGGTCGACGTGGTGTTCGCCGGGTCCGACCACGGTCTGGACCGCGGCACGGAGGACGACTACCGCCGCGGGCTCGGCGTCACGGAGGCGCGGCACGAGGACGTGCTGGTCGCCTACGAGATGAACGGCGCGCCGCTGCCGCCGCAGCACGGGTTCCCGGCCCGGCTGTTGGTGCCGGGGTGGTACGGCATGGCCAGCGTGAAGTGGCTGCGCGAGATCGAGGTGATCGACCACGAGTTCACCGGGTTCCAGAACGCCGTGTCCTACCGGATGAAGCAGGACGCCGAGGACCCGGGGACCCCGGTGACCCGGATCGAGCCGCGGGCGCTGCTGGTCCCGCCGGGCTTCCCCGACTTCATGAGCCGGACCCGGGTGGTGCGCCCGGGCACGCACCTGCTCGAAGGGCGGGCGTGGTCGGGCTGGGCGCCGGTGACCCGCGTGGAGGTCAGCCTCGACGACGGCGCGAGCTGGTTCGACGCGGTGCTCGACGACGAGCCCGACCGGTTCGCGTGGCGCCGGTTCTCGTGCACCTGGGGTGCCACCGACGGCGAGCACTACCTGCGCGTGCGTGCCCACGACGCCTCGGGCCGGGTGCAGGGCGAGGAGCCGCGCTGGAGCACGGGAGGGTTCACCAACAACGCCGACGAGGCGGTCCGCGTCGTGGTGCTGGAGGGCTGATCCGCCGACCCCGAACGGCGATTGGGGCGAGGGGCGCTGATCGGGGACGATGGACCCCTGATGACGACGCTCACCGACAGGCTGCCGCAGAGCACCGACCCCGACGACCTGCTCGACGCCTTCACCACCTGGGTCGGGGAGCAGGGGATCAGCCTCTACCCGGCACAGGAGGAGGCGCTGATCGAGATCCTCACCGGCGCCAACGTGATCCTCTCCACCCCCACCGGTTCCGGGAAGAGCCTGGTCGCGACCGGCGCGCACTTCGCGGCCCTGGCGCAGGGACAGCGGACCTACTACACGGCACCGATCAAGGCGCTGGTGTCGGAGAAGTTCTTCAACCTGTGCGCGGTGTTCGGGCCGGACCGGGTCGGCATGCTCACCGGTGACGCCAGCGTGAACGCGCAGGCGCCGATCATCTGCTGCACCGCGGAGGTGCTGGCCAACCAGGCGCTGCGCGAGGGCGCGCAGGCAGAGATCGGCCAGGTGGTGATGGACGAGTTCCACTTCTACTCCGAGCCCGACCGCGGCTGGGCGTGGCAGGTGCCGCTGCTGGAGCTGCCGCGGGCGCAGTTCGTGCTGATGTCCGCGACGCTCGGCGACGTCACCCGGTTCCAGGAGGACCTGACCCGCCGTACCGGCCGGGAGACCGCCGCGATCACCAGCACCCAGCGGCCGGTCCCGTTGAGCTACACGTGGGCGCTGACCCCGCTGCACGAGACGCTCGAGGAGCTGCTGCACACCCACCAGGCGCCGGTCTACGTCGTGCACTTCACCCAGGCCGCGGCGCTCGAGCGCGCGCAGTCGCTGACCAGCATCAACGTGTGCAGCCGCGAGGAGAAGGACCAGATCGCCGAGATCATCGGCGGGTTCCGGTTCTCCGCCGGGTTCGGCAAGACGCTGAGCCGCCTGGTGCGGCACGGCATCGGAGTGCACCACGCGGGGATGCTGCCGAAGTACCGCCGACTCGTCGAGCAGCTGGCGCAGCAGGGCCTGCTGAAGGTGATCTGCGGCACCGACACCCTCGGCGTCGGGATCAACGTGCCGATCCGGACTGTCGTGCTCACGGGGCTCACCAAGTTCGACGGGAGCCGGCAGCGGGTGCTCAAGGCCCGCGAGTTCCACCAGATCGCCGGACGCGCCGGCCGGGCCGGCTACGACACCTCCGGTGCCGTGGTGGTGCAGGCGCCGGACCACGTGATCGAGAACCACAAGGCGCTGGCGAAGGCCGGGGACGACCCGAAGAAGCAGCGGAAGGTGCAGCGGAAGAAGCCGCCGGAGGGGTTCGTCACGTGGACCGAGGACACCTTCGAGCGGCTCGTCGCGGCCGAGCCGGAGCCGCTGGTGTCGCGGATGCGGGTGAGCCACTCGATGCTGCTCAACGTGATCGCGCGCGAGGGCGACCCGTTCGTCGCGATGCGCAAGCTGC
>DATIBI010000165.1:0-5385 GCA_035457605.1 Nocardioidaceae bacterium | reverse complement strand
AGCAGCGCCGCCAGCGACCGTGCCCGGGCGACGCTGACCTGCTGCCCGAGCACCGCGCGCACCGCGATCTCGTTGCCGTCCACGTGGCCGGGCACCCGTAGCCCCGGCCGGCGCGTGACCAGGCGGGAGAGGAGCGGGTCGGCGCCGAGCTCGTGGTCCACCGCCACGGGGTCGCAGTCCGCGTCGAGCAGGCGCCGGCAGCGCTCCACGGCGGCCGCGACGTCGCGCAGGTCGCACAGCCGCAGCGTGCAGGTGACGAAGACCCCGCCGTCCGGGTCCGGCCGCAGGCGGGCGGTGCCGTGCCCGTGCGGCAGCGGCAGGCTGCG
This sequence comes from Nocardioidaceae bacterium, assembly GCA_035457605.1. Classification (GTDB taxonomy): domain Bacteria; phylum Actinomycetota; class Actinomycetes; order Propionibacteriales; family Nocardioidaceae; genus Nocardioides_C. The sequence goes on along the minus strand of DATIBI010000165.1, from coordinate 5,059 downwards.
TTCGTACCAGTCCGGACCGACCCGCTCCACGCCCGGGACCGCGCGGGCGGCGAGGAAGGCGTGCAGCTCGCCCCAGGCGAACGGCTGCCGCACGGCCAGGCGCAGCTCGAGCTGGCCGGGGGTCACGGCGACCGAGCGGGTGCGCCCGCGCAGCTGCGTGGGCGAGCTGGCGTAGACCGCGCGGACGGTGTCGTTGAACTGGCGGATGCTGGCGAACCCGGAGGCGAACGCGATGTCCGCGAACGACATGGCCGTCGTCTCGATCAGGACGCGGGCGGTCTGCGCCCGGCGCGCCCGGGCCAGCGCCAGCGGTCCGGCACCGAGCTCGGCGGTGAGTAGCCGGGACAGGTGGCGTGAGGTGTAGCCGACGCGGCGGGCCAGCCCCTCGACCCCCTCGCGCTCCACGACGCCGTCGGCGATCAGCCGCATCGCCCGGCCGGCCGCGTCCGCGGCGACGTCCCAGTCCGGGGAGCCCGGTGTGGCGTCGGGCAGGCATCGCTTGCAGGCGCGGTAGCCGGCGTGCTGGGCCGCGGCCGCGGTCCGGTAGAAGGTCACGTTCCTGCGCTGCGGCGTGATCGCCGGGCAGGAGGGCCGGCAGTAGATCCCGGTGGTCCGGACCGCGGTGTAGAAGACACCGTCGAAGCGCCGGTCGCGGCTCTTGACCGCCCGGTAGCAGCTCTCGGTGTCGGTGACGTCCATGCGTCGATCCTCGCCGACCGACCGCTCGCGCGCTAGCGGAAATCGGACACGACAGGAGGTGCCCCTGTGAAGCGAAAAGGCCGGCCGCTCGTGATGAGCGGCCGGCCTCTCGGTCGTACCCCCGACCGGATTCGAACCGGCGCTACCGCCTTGAGAGGGCGGCGTGCTAGGCCACTACACAACGGGGGCCTGAAGCGGTCGAAACTCTAGCCTAGGCTAGTGATTCGGCCAAATCGCTGGGGTACTAGGACTCGAACCTAGACTAACTGGACCAGAACCAGTCGGGCTGCCAATTACCCCATACCCCATGGGATCCGGCTCCTTGCGAAGCCGAAGAGGACAATACACGTCAGGTCGTCCGCTCACCAAAACGAGGGGGCCCTCACGCAGTGCGGGTGAGCACCCTCACAGCGACCTACGAAGCGGGGGCCTCCACCGCCGCCGGAGCCTCCGCCGACTGCGGCGGATAAGGCGGGTTGGTGCGCGTCTGCAGGTTCAGCTTCTTCGCCGCGACGAGCACCAGCGCGGCGTAGGTCCCCGCCTGGGTGAGGGTGAGCGGGATGTTCTCCCACCCGACCTCGGTGACGTTCAGCGTCGAGGTGAGGTCGGAGAACGTCAGCGCGTAGCCGAACGCGAGGAAGTTGTTCAGGATGTGCATCGCGATCCCGGCCTCCAGCCCGCCGGTGCGCAGCACCAGCCACCCCGCGATCAGGCCGAACATGAACCGGTCGAAGAACAGCGGGAAGTTCTGCACACCGTGTGCCACCGCGAACAGCGTCGCGGTGGCGACCAGCGCCACCCAGCGGTTGTTGAACAACGACCCCACTGCCTGCATCAGGTAGCCCCGGAAGACGTACTCCTCCCCTGCGGCCTGCAGCGGTGTGGTCAGCAGCACGACCAGGGCGAGGATCGCGGTGGTGCGGGTGAACTCGTTGACCGTGGCGGTCGGGTCGCCTTCCTGGCTGCCCGGCATGAGCACGCTGACCACCACCTGGGCGATCAGCGCGACCACGGAGAAGCCGACGCAGATGAAGAAGAACCTCCACCGCATCTTGGGTACGACTGACGTCAGCCACCGTGGCCGCATCCGGTGCAGGACCCGCATCACCAGCCAGCAGACCAGGATCGCCGAGCCGAGGGTGAGGTTCAGGTAGAGCAGCGACGCGGGCCCGATGGACTGCAGCGTCGCCGCCTCCTCGAAGCTGGACCAGAACGGCCCGCCCTCGAGCCAGACCCCGACCATAAGCAGGGGCAGCAGCACCAGCGGCGCCACGACCACCATGCCGAGCGCGACGAGGATGATCCCCACGACCGGCTTCCACCAGGCGTAGTTCCACGTCCGCAGCATCTGGTGGTACTCGCGCGGCGCCGGGTGCGGGAAGCTCGGCAGGACCGGCCGTCGGGGTTGCCCGGCCCCCGGCGCGGGCGGGCCGGCCCACGGCTGCTGCGGCGCGGGCGGACCACCCCACGGCTGCTGCGGCGCCGGCGGGCCGCCCCACGGCTGCGGCTGCCCGCCCGGGTAGGACGGGGGCGGCGCGGGCTGCTGTCCCCCGTAGTTCGGCGGCCGCCCGCCTGGGTACTGCTCGCTCACACCACACCCCCCATATCCGTGCCTCAGGCTTCCTGAGCGCTGCCCAGCCGCGCGAGCGAGCGATCCCGCCCCAGCAGCTCCAACGACTCGAACAACGGCGGCGAGATCCGCCGGCCGGTGACGGCCACCCGGACCGGACCGAAGGCGTGCCGCGGCTTGAGGCCGAGGTCCTCGACCAGGGCCCGGCGCAGCGCCTCGTCGATCGTCGCGGTCTCCCAGGACTCGAGGCCTGCCAGCGCGTCGTGCGCCGCCTTGACCACCGCGCGGCCGGTGTCGTCGAGCAGCTTCTCCGCGTCGGCGGGGTCGCGGGTGAACCGGGACTCGTCGACGAACAGGAAGCCCAGCATGTCCACGCACTCCCCGAGCGTGGTCATCCGCTCGTGCACCAGCGGTGCGGCCTCGGCGAGCAGCGCGCGCTGCTCGGGGGTGACCTCGTCAGCGAGCACCCCGGCCTTCTGCAGGTAGGGCACCATCCGGTCGGTGAGGTCCTCGATGCCGAGCGCGCGCAGGTGCGCGGCGTTGATCGCCTCGCACTTCTTCATGTCGAACCGGGCAGGGTTCGGGTTGACCCGGCGGATGTCGAAGGCCTCGGCCATCTCGGCCATGGTGAACACGTCGCGGTCCTCCGCGATCCCCCAGCCGAGCAGCGCGAGGTAGTTCAAGATCCCCTCGGGGAGGAACCCGCGCTCGATGTACTCGGTCAGGCCGGAGCCCTTGTCGCGCTTGGACAGCCGCTTGTTGCCCTCGCCCATCACGATCGGCAGGTGCCCGAACCTCGGGGAGCCGTTGCCGATGCCGAGCTCGGCGAGCGCCTCGTAGAGCGCGATCTGCCGCGGTGTCGACGACAGCAGGTCCTCCCCGCGCAGCACGTGGGTTATCTCCATGAGCGCGTCGTCGACGGGGTTGACCAGGGTGTAGAGCGGGTGGCCGTTGGCACGGACCAGCACGAAGTCCGGGACGTGCTCGGGCAGGAAGGTGATCTCGCCGCGGACGAGGTCGTGGAAGACGATCGGCCGGTCGGGCATCCGGAACCGCAGCACCGGCATCCGGCCCTTGGCGATGAGCTCCGCGGTCTGGTCCTCGGTGAGGTCGCGGCAGTGTCCGTCGTATCCGCTGGTCTTGCTCTCCGCCCGGGCTGCGTCGCGGCGCTCGTCGACCTCCTCCTGGGAGCAGTAGCAGTCATAGGCCTTGCCGGCCTCGTGCAGCTTCCGGGCGATCTCGCGGTAGGTGTCGAACCGCTCGGACTGCAGGTAGGGGCCGTAGGGGCCACCCACCTCCGGGCCCTCGTCCCACTCGATGCCGAGCCAGCGCAGCGAGTCGATCACCGAGGCGTAGCCCTCGGGAGTGTTGCGGGCCAGGTCGGTGTCCTCGATGCGGAGCACCAGGGTGCCGCCGAAGTGCCGGGCGAACGCCCAGTTGAACAGGGCGCTGCGGACGTTGCCGACGTGCAGCGAGCCGGTTGGGGACGGTGGGAACCGCACCCTCACCTTCTCGGGAGCGATGTCGCCGAGAACGTCGACGGGCGCTTCAGTCACGAGTTACCACCTTGTTCGTCAGTGTGCCGATCCCGGCGATGGTGACGTCCACCTCGTCGCCGGGGTTCATGGGACCGACACCCTCGGGGGTGCCGGTGAGGATGACGTCGCCGGGGAGCAGCGTCATCACGCTGGAGACGTGCGCCACCAGGGTGGGCACGTCGAAGATCAGGTCCTTGGTCGACCCGTCCTGGACGAGGTCGCCGTTGAGGTGTGTCTGCACCGCCAGGTCGCCGGTGTCGAGCTCGGTCTCGATCCAGGGGCCGAGCGGGCAGAAGGAGTCGAAGCCCTTGGCCCGGGTGAACTGCACGTCGCTCCTCTGCAGGTCGCGTGCGGTCACGTCGTTGCCGATCGTGTAGCCGTAGACGACGTCCTTGACCCGGTCGGGCGCCACGTCGCGGCAGATCCGCCCGATCACCACCGCGAGCTCGCCTTCGTACTGCACGTTGCTGCTCTGCCGGGGGTAGAAGATCGGGTCGCCGGGGCCGACCACCGAGGTGTTCGGCTTGAGGAACATCAGCGGCTCGTCGGGCACGTCGTTGCCGAGCTCGGCGGCGTGGGCGGCGTAGTTGCGGCCGATCCCGACCACCTTGCTGCGCGGGATGACAGGGGCGAGCAGGCGCACGTCGGAGAGCTTGTGCTCCTCCTCGGTCAGGTGCACCCCGACGTAGAGCGGGTCGCCGGCCAGCGCGACGATCGTGGAGTCCTCCGCGGGGATACCCAGGTTGTCGACGTCGCCGGTGACGACCCCGTAGATCGGGTCCTCGCCGGTGGTGAATCTCGCGATACGCACGGGGTCGAGCCTACCTGCGCGGGGTGCGCGGCGGCTTACTACCCTCGACGCTGTGGAGCAGGTGGGGACGACCGCGGACGCGGTGCTCGAGGAGGCCGACTGGCAGGCGCGCCGGGCGGCCCACGAGGCACGCGTGGACCGGTGGCTGGGGCCGCACCTGGCCAGGCGACGGGCCGGCGAGGCCCACCCGGTCGAGGACTTCCTCTTCACCTACTACTCGTTCCGGCCAGCGGCGTTGCGGCGATGGCACCCGGGGTTCGGGGTCGCGCTGGCCGGCGGCGGACCGTCGTACGTCGGCCTGAAGGGGTACGTCGAGACGCTCGACGGGGTCACCGTCAGCCGTGACCACGTCCGGGACCGGACCCGGCTGCTGCGCCAGCTGCACCTTCTGCTGACCGCGACCGCGCGCCGTCCCGCGCAGCTCGGCTGCCTCGGGCTGCA
>DATIBI010000164.1:0-14121 GCA_035457605.1 Nocardioidaceae bacterium | reverse complement strand
CTCGACCGCGAGGTCCTCGGCGAGGTCCGGGGCGGGTGCGATCACCTCGGTGCAGATCCCGTCGGTCTGCACCGACTCCACCACCGGGTAGGCGGCGGCCTGGCCGGAGGGCGAGCGGGCCACCAGCGCGGAGAGCTCGCGGCGGAAGTCGACCTTCTCCTCGGCGAGGATCCGGACCCCCGTGCTCGCGGCGGTGGTGAACGGCTCTGCGCACGCCTCCTCGGAGTCGACGACCCACACGCCCTTGCCGTCGTAGCCGCCGCGGGTGGTCTTGAGCACGACCGGGTAGCCGCCGACCCCGTCGGCGAAGGCGGTCACGTCCTCGGGGCGCTCGACCAGCGCGTGCCGCGGGCAGGGCACGTCGATCTCGTCGAGGCGGCGGCGCATCACCCACTTGTCCTGCGCGTGCACCAGTGCCTCGGGGCCGGGCCGGCAGGCCACCCCGTCCGCGGCCAGCGCGTGCAGGTGCTCGGTGGGCACGTGCTCGTGGTCGAAGGTCACCACGGCGCACCCGTCGGTCACCTTCCGGAGCGTCTCGAGGTCGCGGTAGTCGCCGACCACGGAGTCGGGGATCACCTGGGCCGCGGACACGTCCGGCCCCTCGGCGAGCAGCCGCAACGGCAGGCCGAGGGGTACGGCGGACTGCGCCATCATCCGGGCGAGCTGGCCGCCGCCGATGATGGCGAGCACGGGAGTCCGGTCGGTCGACTCGCGGGCAGGCTGGGACGCCGGTGAAGTCACGGGAAGAGGGTAACGACCCGCGTCCCCCGGCTCACGACGTGCTCACGTCGTGGCCGGCTCCACCTGCGCGTAGACGGGTGGACTGACCTCGAACCGCAGGCCCTTGCCCCTGATCGTGGTGATGAGCGACGGCCTGCGTGTGTCGTCACCGAGCTTCTTGCGGACCCAGCCCAGGTGCACGTCGATGGTCTTGGCGGACGTCCAGAACGTCGTCTGCCACACATCACGCATGAGCTCCTCACGCGTGACGATCTCCCCCGGACGGCTGATGAGAGCGTGCAGCAGGTCGAACTCCTTGTTCGACATCCTGATCTCCACCCCGTCGCGCCACACTCGACGGGAAGCCACGTCGAGGTCCACCCCCTGAACACTGAACATGTGTGTCAGGTTAAAAAGACAAATCGGACAGCGGTCGTGAATTCGTGAACATTGACCCGAGTGGGCTACAGACGGTCTAGACCTAACGGAACTCGGCCATGTCCGTTCAGCGGGACCGTCGGACCGCGACCGGCTCCATCACGCCGAAGCCCCGGACCGGCCGCGCCGGCAGCCGCCAGGTCACGAACTGGTCCTCGGGCAGCAGGTCCGCGGTGACCTGGTCGGTGATCACCCGGTTGCGCCGGGCCACCGAGGTCAGCCGGGCGGCCATGTTCACCGGCGGTCCGAACACGTCGCCGAGCCGCATCACCACGGACCCGGTGGCGAGCCCCAGGCGCACGTCGGGCAGCCGGTTGTCCGCACCGATCACGTCGATGATGTTCAGCGCGATCTGCATCGCCCGGACCGGGTCCTCGTTGACGAACAGGACCGAGTCCCCGAGCGTCTTGATCACCCGGCCGCGCTTGCCGGCGACCACGTCGGCGCATCGGGACTCGAAGATCTCCACCATGTCCCCGAGCTTGTCCTCGTCCAGCTCGTTGGACAGCGCGGTGAAGCTGACCAGGTCCGCGAAGCCGACCGTCACCTGGGTGGTGTGCAGGTCCTCGTCGGCCGCGCCGAGCGTCTCCACCCGGGCCACCGCCGCGGCGAGGTGCCGGCGCCAGGAGTAGATGAGCAGCTGCTCGAACGGGATCCCGACCTGCTCGGCCAGCCGCAGCGCGCTGCCGATCCGGCTGCCGGTGGCCTCCTCGCCGGACTCGAGCTGCTCCACCCGCGCGGAGAGCGTGGCCACCTGCCAGTCGGCGAGCCGGGCCATGGTCTGCCCGACCGCCCGGGTCAGCCGCACCGCCGTGTCGAAGTCGATCGCACCGGAGCCGACCGAGCCGACGATCGTGCTCAACGCCCTGAGGTCGGCCTCGGTGAACGCCGCCTGCTCGCCGGCGTCCGGGAAGCCCAGCGCACGCCACAGCCGGCGCGCGTCCTCGACGCTCACCCCGGCCGCGGCGGCGATGTCGGCGCTGGTCAGCGCGGGCTGGTCACCGAGGATGGCCTGCTCGAGCTGTTCGCGTGAGAAGCCCGTCACGGGCGGCTGCTCAGGCTCCGTCATCGGCCCGGTACGCCTCGCGGTCCCATCGCCTCGCGGCGTCGCCGGAGTGCAGCAGGTCGCTGATCTTCAGGTGCACCTGCTCCACGTGCGGGATGTCGTGCAGCCGGACCCGGCCGTACTCGCTGGCGTCAGAGACCACCAGCGTCCCGCAGCCGAGCACCCGGTCCACCAGCCCGTGCTCGTAGGCGACGTCGCTGATCCTGATCAGGGGGATGTCGTGCCCGCGCCGGGAGAGGATCCCGGTGCGGGTGATCAGCCGCCGGTTGGTCACCGTGTAGGTGGTGGTCATCCAGGACAGGAACGGCTTCACCACGAGCCGCAGGGCCACCAGCAGCGCCAGGCCCCAGATCACGGCCTGGAGCAGCGGGGCGGCCTTGCCGCTGGGGAACGAGCCGAGAAAACCGGCGACCGCGGCGAGCAGGATCAGCAGCACCGCGGGCACGAGCAGCGCCTTGACGTGGGTACGCGTCGACACGACGACGTGCTCGTCCTCGTTGAGCAGCTTCCTGGAGATGGCCACCCCCCGATCATGTCACGCAGGAACAGGCCGGACACGGCGCCGATCCCGCTCGCGACCCGGGTCACGACTCCGGTCACGGCTCCGGGCGCACGTGCACCACGTCCCCGGCGCCGAGGGTCCGCACACCGGTCGCGGTGCGCACCTGCAGCTGGCCGGCCTCGTCGACGCCGACCGCCTCGCCGCGGACCTTCTCCCCGGTCGGCAGGTCCACCCGCACCGCGCGGCCGAGGGTGCCGCAGCGGCGCAGGTACGACGCGAGCAGCCCCCGGCTCGCGTCACCGGAGTCGGCCACCCACTGCCGGTAGAGCGCCTCGAACGACCGGAGGATCTCGCGGAGCACGACGGTGCGGTCGGTCGTGCTCGCCTGCTCCAGGGCGAGCGACGTCGCGGTCGGCACCGGCAGCTCCGCCTCGGTGGTGGTGACGTTCAGCCCGATCCCGACGACGGCGGCGGCGCCCGTCGTACCCTCCACCCGCTCCACCAGGATCCCGGCGAGCTTGCGGTCCCCGACCAGCACGTCGTTGGGCCACTTCAGCACGCAGTCCACCTCGGCCACCCGGCGCACCCCCTCGGACACGGCGATCCCGGCCAGCAGCGGCAGCCACGGCCACCGTGCGGTCGGCACCCGGTCGGGCACGACCAGGAAGGAGAAGGTGAGCGCCGCACCCGGTGGGGTCACCCAGGTCCGGTCCAGCCGACCCCGCCCTGCGGTCTGGTGGTCGGTCACCACGACCAGTCCCTCGCCCTCGCCGGCCCGCGCCCGCTGCGCGACGACCGCGTTGGTCGACGGGGACTCCGGCAGCACCTCGACGCTGCGCCACAGCGAGCCGGCGCGGGTCAATGCTGTGGACAATGCCACACGGTCCAGGGGCGGGCGGCCGAGGTCGTCGTAGCTCACATGGACTACCTTGACGCAAGGCGCATCGAGGAGGCGAACCACCGTGAGCGAAGCCGCCAGGATCCAACCGGGCGAAGGCACCGAGGTCAGCAGCGACATCGACATCCACACCACCGCGGGCAAGCTCAGCGATCTCGACCGGCGGCTCGACGAGGCGGTGCACGCCGGCTCGTCCCGTGCCATCGAGAAGCAGCACGCCAAGGGCAAGAAGACCGCCCGGGAGCGCATCGAGGAGCTGCTCGACGAGGGCTCGTTCGTCGAGCTCGACGAGCTCGCCCGGCACCGCTCGACGGCGTTCGGCATGGAGAAGAACCGGCCCTACGGCGACGGCGTGGTCACCGGCTACGGCACGATCGACGGCCGCCAGGTGTGCGTGTTCGCGCAGGACTTCACGGTCTTCGGCGGCAGCCTCGGCCAGGTGTTCGGCGAGAAGATCGTCAAGGTCATGGACCTGGCGATGAAGACCGGCTGCCCGGTGATCGGGATCAACGACTCCGGCGGCGCCCGCATCCAGGAGGGTGTGGTGTCGCTGGGCCTGTACGGCGAGATCTTCCGCCGCAACGTGCACGCCTCCGGCGTGGTCCCGCAGATCTCGCTGATCATGGGCCCCTGCGCCGGCGGCGCGGTCTACTCCCCCGCGGTCACCGACTTCACGGTGATGGTCGACCAGACCTCGCACATGTTCATCACCGGCCCGGACGTGATCAAGACCGTCACCGGCGAGGACGTGTCGATGGAGGACCTCGGTGGCGCGCGGTCGCACAACACCAAGTCCGGCAACGCCCACTACATGGGGTCCGACGAGTCCGACGCGATCGACTACGTCAAGGCGCTGATCTCCTACCTGCCGCAGAACAACCTCGACGAGCCGCCGGTGTTCGACGAGGTGGCCGACCTGGAGGTCACCGACGAGGACCGGGTCCTGGACACGCTGGTCCCGGACAGCCCGAACCAGCCCTACGACATGCACTCGGTGATCGAGTCCGTCCTCGACGACGGCGAGTTCCTCGAGGTGCAGGCGCTGTTCGCGCCGAACATGGTGATCGGCTTCGGCCGGGTCGAGGGACGCTCGGTCGGCGTGGTCGCCAACCAGCCGATGCAGTTCGCCGGCACCCTCGACATCGACGCCAGCGAGAAGGCCGCGCGCTTCGTGCGCACCTGCGACGCGTTCAACATCCCGGTGCTCACCTTCGTCGACGTGCCCGGCTTCCTGCCCGGCACCGACCAGGAGTGGAACGGCATCATCCGCCGCGGCGCGAAGCTGATCTACGCCTACGCGGAGGCGACCGTCCCGCTGGTCACGGTGATCACCCGCAAGGCCTACGGCGGCGCCTACGACGTGATGGGGTCCAAGCACCTCGGCGCGGACATGAACCTGGCCTGGCCCACCGCGCAGATCGCGGTGATGGGTGCGCAGGGCGCGGTGAACATCCTCTACCGCAACGAGCTCAAGGAGGCCGGTGACCCCGAGGCCCGCCGGGCCGAGCTGGTCACCGAGTACGAGGACCACCTCGCCAACCCCTACCTGGCGGCGGAGCGGGGGTACGTCGACGCGGTGATCCAGCCGCACGAGACCCGCGCCGAGATCGTGCGCAGCCTGCGCCTGCTGCGGTCGAAGCGGGAGACCCTCCCGCCGAAGAAGCACGGGAACATCCCCCTGTGAGCGACCCAGTGAGTGACCCAGTGAGCGACCGGGCGAACGGCCCGGTGAGCGACCGGGCGAACGACGGGTCCGGCGCCGTGAGCGCCGAGCCGGACGCCGAGAAGCCGGTCCTGCTGCGCGTGGTGAAGGGCGACCCCACCCCCGAGGAGGTCGCCGCCCTCGTCGCGGTGGTCCAGGGCATGGCGGCGCCCGTCGTACCCCCGCCGAAGCCTCCGCGCTCGGAGTGGTCCGCGGCTCACCGCAAGGTGCGGGCGTCCTTCGCCGCCGGCCCGGGCGGCTGGCGGTCCAGCGGCATGCCCCGCTGACCTGACGGCGACGTACGCAGCCACGCCTCGGCCGCGGCGTGCACCAGCAGCCAGACCAGCACCAGGTTGCGGGCGGCGAGCAGCGCCACCACCCATACCGACCACGGCTGGTGGGTGGTGATCCCGCCGTAGAACGTGGGGAACACCAGGTGCGTGGCCGCGGTGGCGGCGAGCAGCGCGGCTGACCACCAGACCAACCGCCGGCTCGGCCCGGCGTCCGGGTCCCCGACGGAACCCGTGCCGGAGGCGACGAGGCCGGCCGCGGCGAGCGGAAGCAACCAGAGCAGGTACTGCGGGCTGAGCACCTTGCTGGTCACCAGGAACCCGGTCACCGCGGCCAGGCAGGTCCACGTCACCGCCTCACCGTCCAGCCCGTCCCCCAGCCGCAAGGCCCGGACCCAGAGGACGGCGAGGCCGACGACGACCGCGAGGGTGCCCAGCTGGCTCAGCCGGAGGAGCACGTCGGCTCCCGGACCGTGCACCTCGAAGGCGTTGAACTCGGAGAAGCCGACGGTGAACCGCTCCGGCGCGATCGCCCAGCCCAGCATGGCGGGGGTGGCCGCGACAGACTCGACCTGGAGACCACGCTCGCCCTGCCAGGTGAGCGGCGAGACCAGGCGCGACCAGCCCGCCACCACCACCGACGCGCCGGCGAGGAGCACGCCCACGAGCGCCACCACGATGAGCACCGGACCGCGCGAGCGGCGGGGTGCGGCGAGCGCCGGCAGCAGCAGCGCGGGCCAGAACTTCAGCCCGGTGGCCACAGCACCGCACACCGCGGCCACCCTCGGGTGGGCGGCCAGCAGGAGCAGCGCGGTCCCGGCCAGGATCCCGGGCACCAGGTCGAACCGTGCGTAGGTCGTCGCGCCGAGCAGTGGGACGGCCAGCAGCCAGGTCCACATCGCGCTACGGCGGCCACGACCCGTGTGGTGCAGCAGGGCGGTGAACGCGGCGTCGGTCACCAGCGCGAGCACCATCACCAGGAACGCGTAGACGCCCGCCGCCCCGACCCACTCCGCGACCAGCCACGGCAGCGCGACGAGGACCACTCCGGGCAGCGGGTACTCCACGAGCGTGGCCTCGAGGCCGACCTCGGGCACGGCGGACAGGCTGGCCGCGAAGTAGGCGACGTCCCCGGTCACCCAGGCCTCGTGGCCGAAGAACAGCCACAGCACCAGGGCCCGCGTGAGCAGCCACGTCGCCGCCGCGGAGAACCTTCCCATCCACCCACCTGTCACCACTAGGGTGTCGGCGTGACCGACACCGACACCTCGACCCCGTCCCGACCCGTCGACGCTATCGCGGACGGCTACGTCGCCGACTACGCCGCTCTCGACCCGGTGGCCGCCACCTACCTCGGTGTCGCCGGTCACGAGGACGCCCTGACCGACCTCTCCCCCGACGGCTTCGCCGCCCGCGACGCCCTCACCCGGCGTGCGCTCCGGGCCGCGACCGCGGCGACGCCGGTCGACGAGCGGGAGCAGGTGGCCAAGGACGCGTTCCTCGAGCGGCTCGGGCTCGAGGTCGAGCGGTACGACGCCGGCCTCCCGCAGAGCGAGGTCTCGGTGATCACCAGCGGCCTGCACGACCTCCGCCAGGTGTTCGACCTGATGTCCACCGACGGCGAGGAGGCGTGGGCGCACATCGACGCCCGGCTGGCCGCGGTCCCGGAGACCCTCGACGGCTACCGGGCGACGCTGGAGCAGGCGGCACGCGAGGGGCACGTCTCCGCCCGGCGGCAGCTCACCGAGGTGGCCGGCCAGGTGCGGGCGTGGACCGGGCAGGAGGGCGAGGGAGGCGACTTCTTCGGCACTCTCGTCGCGAGCTCGGGCATCGACGGCGCCTTGCGCGACCGGCTGGACCGGCACGCCGCCGCGGCACGCGACGCGTTCGCCGGCCTCGGTCGGTTCCTCGCCGAGGACCTCGCGCCGCGGGGCCGCGAGGTCGAGGCCGCGGGACGGGAGCTGTACTCGCTGGGGTCGCGGTACTTCCTCGGCGCCACGGTGGACCTCGAGGAGACCTACCGCTGGGGCTGGGAGGAGCTCAAGCGGATCGAGGACGAGATGGCGCGAGTCGCGGACAAGATCGTCCCCGGCGGCACCGTCGACGAGGCGGTCGCCGCGCTCGACGCCGACCCGGCGCGCAGGATCAGCGGCAAGGACGCCTTCCGGGACTGGATGCAGCAGCTGGCCGACCGGACCATCGAGGAGATGGCCGACGTGCACTTCGACATCCCCGCCGCGGTCCGCCGCATCGAGTGCTGCATCGCGCCCACCAACGACGGCGGCATCTACTACACCGGCCCGAGCGAGGACTTCAGCCGCCCCGGCCGCATGTGGTGGGCGGTCCCGGACGGGATCACCGACTTCTCCACCTGGCGCGAGGTCACCACGGTCTTCCACGAGGGCGTGCCGGGCCATCACCTGCAGGTGGGACAGACCGCCTACCGCACCGAGCGGCTCAACCGGTGGCAGCGGCTGATGTGCTGGGTGTCCGGGCACGGCGAGGGCTGGGCGCTGTACTCCGAGCGGCTGATGGAGGAGCTCGGCTACCTCGACGACCCCGGCGACCGGATGGGCATGCTCGACGCGCAGGGGTTCCGCGCGGCCCGCGTCATCGTCGACATCGGCATGCACCTGCAGCTCGAGGTCCCTCGCGACAACCCGTTCGGGTTCCACCCCGGCGAGCGGTGGACCCCGGACCTGGGGCTGGAGTTCATGCGCCAGCACTGCCGGATGGACGACCCGTTCATCGTGTTCGAGGTGAACCGCTACCTCGGCTGGCCGGGCCAGGCCCCGTCCTACAAGGTCGGCGAGCGGATCTGGCTGCAGGCCCGCGAGGAGGCTCGTCAGCGCCTCGGCGACGGGTTCGACCTCAAGGCGTTCCACCGGGCCGCGCTCGACCTCGGCTCGATCGGCCTCGACCCGCTCCGGGCGGCGCTGGCCCGCATCGCATGACCCGGCGGCTGGTCCTCGCCTCGGCCTCCCCGGCCCGCCTGGCGACGCTGCGCGCGGCCGGTCTCGCACCCGAGGTGGTCGTGTCCGGCGTCGACGAGTCGCAGGTGACCACGCCGGACCCTGCCGCGCTCGCGGTCGAGCTCGCCCGGCTCAAGGCCCGCGCGGTCGCCGGCCCCCTGGCGGGTACGTCGGACGCCTGGGTGATCGGGTGCGACTCGGTCCTCGAGCTCGACGGTGCCGTGCACGGCAAGCCGGCCTCGCCGGAGCAGGCACGGGACCGGTGGCGGGCCATGCGCGGACGCTCCGGTGTCCTGCACACCGGCCACTGCCTGGTCGACACCGGCACCGGGGACGAGGTCGCCCGCTCGGCCGACACGCTGGTGCACTTCGCCGAGGTCACCGACGCCGAGATCGTCGCCTACGTGCAGACCGGGGAACCGCTGCGCGTGGCCGGGGCGTTCACCCTCGACGGGCTCGGCGGCGCGTTCGTGCGGGGCATCGAGGGCGACCCGCACACCGTGGTCGGGATCGGCCTGCCGCTGCTGCGCGAGATGTTCGCCGAGCTCGGCGTCGCGTGGCCGGAGCTGTGGCGGATGTTCCCGGTCACCGACGACGGCGGCTCGCCGTAGGGCTCAGGCGTCCTGCCGCGCCAGCTCACGTCGCCGCGCCTTCGCGGGACGCAGGAAGATGAACTTGCGGAACGCCCAGAACCGGGCGGCCGTGCCGAGCCCGAGGCCGACCACGTTCGCGGAGATGTTGTCGGCGAGGCCGCTGTCGAGCCCGAGCAGGTAGCGGCTGATCGCCAGGCACAGCAGCGGGATGCCCATCGTCGCCGTGTTGATGACGAAGTAGGCGACCCGGCCCCCCGCCGCGCCGACCACCTCGCGGTTCCGGAAGGCCCACGAGCGGCTGCCCCGGTAGCTGACCACCATCCCGACGAGGTTGGCGATCACGAACGCCTCGAGAGGGTGCTCGTTCATCGGCCCGGACGGCCTGCCGAGCAGCCCGTGCACGAGGCCGTTGAAGATCACGAAGGCGACGCCGGTGGCGAGGCCGCCGACGGTCAGGAACTTCACGGCCTCGGCAGCGAGGCGTTGCAGTCGGCGACCCATGCGGTGAAGGCTAGCCGCCGACCACGAACGACGTACCGACCGGGACCGGCGTCACTCCACGGGCAGGCCGAGGCCGCGCGCGATCAGCATCCGCTGCACCTCCGAGGTGCCCTCACCGATCTCGAGGACCTTGGCGTCGCGGTAGAACCGGGCGACCGGGTACTCCTCCATGAAGCCGTAGCCACCGAAGACCTGGGTCGCGATCCGGGTCGCGGTCACCGCCGACTCGGTGGCGTAGAGCTTGGCGACGGCGGCGGCCTGCTTGAACTCCTGCATCGGCCGGCCGGCGTCCTTCATCGCGGCCGCGCGGTAGGTGAGCATGCGGGACGCGTCGAGCATCACCTGCAGGTCCGCCACCTGGAAGGCCACGCCCTGCTTGCTGCCGATGGGCACGCCGAAGGTGGTCCGCTCGCCGGCGTACTGCACCGACATGTCGAGGCAGGCCTGGATGCAGCCGACCGCGAGCGCGGCGATCGCGACCCGGCCGTCGTCGAGGGTGGCGAGGAACTGCGCGAAGCCGCGGCCGCGCTCGCCGAGCAGGTTCGCCTCGGGAACCCGGACGTTGTCGAAGGTCAGCGGGTGCGTGTCGGAGGCGTGCCAGCCGAGCTTGTCGTAGGCGGGCTCGGCGATGAAGCCGTCGGTCCCCGAGGGCACGATGATCGTGCTGACCTCGGCCCGACCGTCCTCGCGGGTGCCGGTGCGGGCGGTGACCGTGACCAGCGAGGTGATGTCGGAGCCGGAGTTGGTGATGAACTGCTTCGAGCCGTTGACCACCCACTCGCCGTCGACGAGCTCGGCCTTGGTCTTCGTCGCCCCGGCGTCTGACCCGGCGCCGGGCTCGGTCAGGCCGAACCCGGCGAGCGCCCGGCCGGCGACGAGGTCGGGCAGCCAGGTCTGCTTCTGCTCCTCGGTCCCGAAGGTCAGGACCGGGTTGATGCCCAGGCCCACGGCGGCCTCGAGGGTGATCCCCATCGACTGGTCGACCCGGCCGATCTCCTCGATCGCCACGCACAGGGAGGTGAAGTCGCCGTCCTCGCCGGCGCCGCCGAACTCCTCCGGCGCGGTCAGCCCGAACAGGCCGAGGGAGCCCATCTTCTGGACCACGTCCACCGGGAAGTGGTGGTCCTTGTCCCACTTGGCCGCGTGCGGGGCGATCTCCGCCTCGGCGAAGTCGCGGACGCTGCGACGGAACTCCTCGTGCTCACGGGACAGCTCGTAGGACATGCTCACCTTCCAGGCCGGGAATGCTTTACGCTTACGTAAACGTAAGGCTAGATCGTGACCGCCGCCACGTGCAAGCACAGCCAGGAGGAGACGACACCGTGGGCCAGACCTGGTCGATCACCGACCTCGCCGAGGAGTACGACGTCACGCTGCGCACGATCCGGCACTACGAGGACCGCGGGCTGATCTCCCCCGAGCGCCGCGGCACCACCCGGGTCTTCCACAACCGCGACCGGGTCCGGCTGGCCCTGATCCTGCGCGGCAAGCGGCTCGGCTTCTCCCTCGACGAGATCGCCACGATCGTGAACATGTACGACGAGCAGCCCGGTGAGACCGGACAGCTGGAGTACCTGCTCGAGCAGATCGAGGGCCGTCGCCAGGACCTCGAGCAGCGGCGCCGGGACATCGAGGAGACCCTGGCCGAGCTCGACGACGTGGAGCGCCGCTGCCGCGAGGACCTGGCCCGGCTGTCCCGCCGTCGGGCCTGAGACGGTCACCCGGCGCCCGCCGCGAAACCCTGCGCGGCGGCACCGCACGAGGACTACGTTGGCTGTGTGGGCGAAGCGATCCTCACCAGCGGCCTGGTCAAGGACTTCGGGAGCACCCGCGCCCTCGACGGTCTCGACCTGCGCGTGGAGGTCGGCGAGGTGCACGGGTTCCTCGGCCCCAACGGGTCCGGCAAGTCGACCACCATCCGGATCCTGCTCGGCCTGCTGCGCAGCGACGGCGGCACCGCCCGGCTGCTCGGCGGCGACCCGTGGGCCGATGCCACCCGGCTGCACCGACGGCTGGCCTACGTCCCCGGCGACGTGAACCTGTGGCCCCAGCTGACGGGTGGCGAGACCATCGACCTCCTCGGCCGGCTGCGCGGCGGCACCGACGAGCGCCGTCGTGACGCGCTGCTGGCCCGGTTCGACCTCGACCCGAGCAAGAAGGGCCGCGCCTACTCCAAGGGCAACCGGCAGAAGGTGGCGCTGGTGGCCGCGCTGGCCAGCGACGTGGAGCTGCTGATCCTCGACGAGCCGACCGCCGGGCTCGACCCGCTGATGGAGGAGACGTTCCGCTCCTGTGTCGACGAGGAGCGGGACCGTGGCCGGACCGTCCTGCTCTCCAGCCACATCCTGTCCGAGGTCGAGGCGCTGTGCGACCGGGTGAGCATCATCCGCAAGGGCCGGACCGTCGAGACCGGCTCGCTCGCCGAGCTGCGCCACCTGACCCAGACCTCGGTCGACGCCACGCTGACCGGGCCGGTCCCCGACCTCGCGCGCGTGCCCGGGGTGGCGGACCTGGTGGTCGAGGGGAACCGGGTCCGGTGCCTGGTCACCACCGAGCACCTCGGCGGCCTGCTGGCCGTGCTCGGTGCGGCCGGGATCGAGACGCTGCTGAGCCAGCCGCCGACGCTGGAGCAGCTCTTCCTGCGCCACTACGGCGCCGACGGCGCCGACCCCGAGCCGGACGGCACGAGCACCGCGGGTGGTGGGATCGGCAGCAGCGCCGGGGGGCCCGGGCGATGAGCGCGTTCGCCGGGACCCGACCGCTCACCCGGCTGGCGCTGCGCCGGGACCGGTTGATGGTGCCCGCGTGGGTCCTCACCTTCGTCGTCGTGGCCGGGGTGTCCGCGTCCGCCACCGCCGGCCTCTACCCCACGGTCGCGTCCCGGGTTCAGGCCGGGAACATCCTGAACTCCGCCACCGCGATGGTGGCGATGTACGGCCGGATCTACGACGTCACCTCGCTCGGCGCGGTGGCGCTGATCAAGCTGTCGGGGTTCGGTGCGGCGATGGTGGCCCTGCTCGCGGGGATGCTGGTCGTCCGGCACACCCGGGCGGACGAGGAGGTCGGCCGCTTCGAGCTCGCCGCGGCCGGGGTGGTCGGCCGGTACGCCGCGCTGACCAGTGCGCTGGTCGTCGCCGGCGCCACCGTCCTCGCCCTGAGCATCGGTGCCACCCTCGCCTTCGCCGCCGCCGGGCTGCCCTGGTCCGGGTCGCTGGCCTTCGGCGCGTCGTGGGCCGGCGCCGGCCTGGTGTTCGCGGGGGTCGCCGCGGTCACCGCGCAGATGGCGACCACTGCCCGGGCGGCGCGGGGCCTGACGGCGTCCGTGCTCGCCGGCGCCTACGTCGTGCGGGCCGTGGGCGACACCGCCGCCGCGGACGGTCCGCGCTGGCTGTCCTGGCTCTCCCCGATCGGGTGGTCGCAGCAGGTGCGCCCCTACGCCGGCGACCGGTGGTGGGTGCTGGCGCTCTCGCTCGCCGCGACCGGCGCGCTGGTGCTCGGCGCGGCCGCCCTGCTCGCCCGGCGCGACCTCGGCGGCGGGCTGCTCACCGACCGTCCCGGGCCGAGGACCGCCGGTCCCCTGCTCGGCAGCCCGCTCGCCCTGGCGTGGCGACTGCAGCGCGGCGCCCTGCTCGGCTGGACGACGGGCTTCGTCATCACCGGGCTCCTCCTCGGCGGGATCGCCACCAGCGTGGAGGGGCTGCTGGACAACCCGCTGGTGAACAGGTTCCTGAGCAGGCTGGGCGGCGCCGGCGCGCTCACCGACATCTTCCTGGCGACCGAGCTCGGGTTCGCCGCGATCGCGGCCGCCGCCTTCGGGATCAGCGCGGTCCTGCGCCTGCACGCCGAGGAGGCCCAGGGCCGGGTCGACTCGCTGCTGACCACCGGGACGAGCAGGACCCAGTGGGCGCTGGCCCACGTCCTGGTCGCGCTCGTCGGCACCGCGACCCTGATGGTCGCGGTCGGGCTGGGCATGGGCGTGACCTACGCGGTCCAGATCGACGACCCCGGGCAGGTGCCCCGGATGCTGGCCGCGGCGCTCGTGCGGCTGCCGGCGGTGTGGGTGCTCACCGGTCTCGCGGTCGCGTTCTACGGACTCTCCCGGCACCTGGCCGCGCTCGGCTGGGTGGCGCTGGTCGGCTGCATCGTCCTCGGTGAGTTCGGCCCGGTGATGGACCTGCCGACCTGGACCTGGGACCTCTCCCCGTTCACGCACGTGCCGACGCTGCCGGGCGGCGAGGTGCAGGCGGCGCCGCTGCTGTGGCTGACACTGGTGGCCGCCGGGCTGGTCACGCTCGGCCTGGCCCGGCTCCGGGTCCGCGACCTGCTGCCGGACTGACGCGCGGGCGCCTCGTCCTGCCCCTCGACAGGGCCCACAGCCCGTCAGTTGAGGACGACGAAGCCGGCGGTCAGCGCGGTCGCGAACAGCACCCAGCCCAGGT
>DATIBI010000163.1:0-20270 GCA_035457605.1 Nocardioidaceae bacterium | reverse complement strand
GTTGAGGTCGCGAGTTCGAGCCTCGTCGTCCGCTCGGAGAAGGGTCGCAGGTCCCCTCCTTGGTGGAGTGGCCGAGAGGCGAGGCAACGGACTGCAAATCCGTCTACACGGGTTCAAATCCCGTCTCCACCTCGATTGCTCATTGCTCCACTTTGTGGGACTTTGGGTCGTCACGGGCGATTGGCGCAGCGGTAGCGCGCTTCCTTGACACGGAAGAGGTCACTGGTTCAAACCCAGTATCGCCCACCAGCATCACCGCAGTCACAGCCCCTCAGCCAGTGGTTGAGGGGCTTCTTCTTTGCCGCGGTCAGGTGGCCTTGCTCTGGCGTGCCTGCCAGAAGTTCCAGGCGAGGATCACCAGGATCGCCCCGACGATCGAGCCGATGATGCCGCTCGGCCGCAGCGCGAGGCCGTCGCCGGAGAGCAGGCTGACGAGCAGGCCGCCGACGAAGGAGCCGAGCAGGCCGGCGACGAGCGCGGTCGTCCAGTTGATGCCGTGGCCGCGGGTCCCGAGCAAGAGCTGTGCCGCGGCCCCCACCAGCATGCCGAACAGCAGGATTCCGATGATGAGCATGGTCCGACGCTACGGGCCCGGGGGCGCCACGGCAGGAGGATCGCGAAGAGTCGCCGTCGCCGGGGGCACGAGCTGCGCTCTCGTGGCCGCTATGCTGCGGCGACCGCATCCGAAATGAGTCGGGGGAACCCATGCTTCTTCGCGCCGTGACCACCTGCGCGACCGCTGTCCTGGTCGTCGTTGCCGGGACCGGTCCCGTCAGCGCGCAGACCCAGACCACCCGGGATGCCGCGGGCGACGTCGGCCACTGGGAGTCCTCGACGCAGACCAGCAGCGTCCGGAGCACCGCGATCGACATCCTCCGGACTCGAGTGCGCTACGAGGACGGCTCGCTCGTCGTCAGGACCCTGTTCCGCGACCTCACCGAACGCAACACCACGATCAGCAAGCGGGTCACGAGCCTGCACAACTACTGGTTCGACACCGACCCCCACCGGCGCGGCTTCGAGTACGCCATGTTCGACGCGAGGGGCGAGGACCTCGATCGGGTGCGTCGGGGCGCCGACCGTCCCGTCCCGTGCCAGGGGCTCTCGTGGCGGGCCGACCTGAGCACCGACCTCACCACCTTGGTCATCCCCCGCTCATGCTTGCGCAAGGACGAGCGACGCGTCGTACGGACCAGGTTCACGATCTACCAGACCGGTCCGGGGCGCACGGCTGCCGGCGAGGGCATGTACTACGTGGACAGCATGGAGGACACGGCCGTCACCGGGTACGTGCGGCACAGCCGGACCGACTAGGTCGGTCGTTGCAGCGGTCAGGGCGGCGTCCGCAGGCGTAGCCTGGGCCCATGAAGCGTGTCGTGGTCGACCGCTTCGGTGGACCCGAGGTCTTGAGCGTGGTGGAGGACGACGATCCTCGACCGGGCCAGGGCGAGGTCCGCGTCCGGGTTCTCGCCTCCGGCGTCTCGTTCACCGACGCGCTCATCCGCGCCGGCACCTACCTCGGCGGGCCGAAGCCGCCGTTCACGCCGGGCTACGAGCTCGTCGGTGTCGTCGAGGAGCTGGGGCCCGGGTGCTCCAGACTCCGGGGGGGAGACCGCATCGGTGCGCTGACGGTGTGGGGGGCGAACGCGGAGCGCGTGTGCGTGCCGGACGAGTACGCGGTCGACGTACCCGAGGACCTCGACCCGGCGGAGGTCGTGAGCCTCGTCTTCCCCTACATGACCGCCTACCAGATGCTCCACCGCGCGGCCAGGGTGAGAACCGGCGAGAGCGTGCTCATGCACGGGGCGGCCGGCAGAGTGGGAACCGCGGTCCTCGAGCTCGGAGCGTTGGCGGGGCTTCGGATGTACGGGACCGCCTCGGCTGCCGACCTGGCCGCGGTCGAGCGGCTCGGTGCGGTGGCGATCGACTACCGCAACGAGGACTTCGTGGCGCGGGTGCGGGAGCTGACCGGCGACGGTGTGGACGTGGTGCTCGACGGGATCGGCGGCGCGGTGTCGCTGCGGTCCTTCCGCGCGCTGCGGCGAGGCAACCCCTTCGTCGGCGATCCCGGCGGGCGGCTGGTCGTGATGGGCAACTACAACACGCTCGCCCAGGGACGCAAGCGCTGGCGCGGGTGGCTCGAGTGGTACCCGGCGACCGCGGCCGTCTGGCTGTGGGGGTCCCTCTCACCGCACCGGCGGGCGCTGGCCTACCGGATCCAGAAGCTGCGCATCGATCACCAGGACTGGTTCGCGGACGACTTCCGGGAGCTCCTCGACATGCTTCGTCGTGATCAGATCCACCCGGTCGTGGCCGAGCGCCTGCCGCTGTCGGAGATACGTCGCGCCCACGAGCTGCTCGAGCAGTCGGCCGCCAGAGGAAAGCTCGTGCTCGTGCCGGACGCCGACCCGGACACTCGCTGACGGCGGCGACGGCCGATCAGATCACTCAGGGCAGCGCCGGCGAGGCCTAGGTCGTCAACCGTGGGTCGCGCCCTGCCCATGCGACCAGGCGGTCATAGACCGGCGCGTCCTCGGGAACCTCCACCGCAGGCGCGAACGCCTCACCCCGGTTGTCCTGGGTCAGGGCTCCGCTCATGAAGTCCAGTCCCCGTTGCGCGACCTCGGGGTCCAGCTCGATCGACTGTGCGGTCGCACGCACCAGGTCCCAGGTGTGGACGGCGAACTCGGCTGTCTGCCAGTCCACGGCCTGCGGGGTCACCGAGTCGCCGGCCTCGCGCCACATGGTCAGCAGGGCGTCGGCAGACGAGCGGAACTCTGCCGTCCAGTCCTCGGGGAGCGGTGGCTCGGCCGACCAGTCCGGTTGCCCGCCGCGCGCCATCATGACGAAGTTGCCGGGGTCGGCGACCACGTGGGCCACCAGCCGACCGACATCCCAGTCCGCACAGGGCGTGGGGTCCGACAGCCTCTCGGCAGGGATCGCCGAGAGCACCTCGGCGGTCTGGTCGAGTGCAAGGGCGAGTACGTCGATCGACGGTCGCGGATCTGTGGTCATGGCCTGCTCCCCTCGCCCCTACGGTTTCGAGGTCACGGCGGTGCTCGACGGCACTCGACGCCGCCGCTGACTACGACCCGGTCGGCAGGCGGTAGACCGACACGTGCGAGCGGGACTCCGCGGTGAACTCGCTCCCCGCCCAGTCGGCGTGTCTCGCCTCGAGCTCGAGACCTGCGAGCTCGGCCATCAGGTCGAGCTCCGCCGGCCAGATGTAGCGGTGCGGGCTGCGGTAGAGCCGCGCCTGCCTGCCGGCGTCGAAGTGGAAGTGATGGGAGACCACCTGCTGGTGCAGCACGTCGTAGGTGTCCAACCCGATGTAGCCCTGCGTGGACTCGAAGATCGTGGCCGCTTGTCCCGGCGGGAGCCTGCGCAGCTCCGGCACCCACAGCTCGATGACGAACCGGCCCCCGGGTGACAGGTGGCGCGCGGCGTTCCGGAAGCACGCGACCTGTTCGCGCTGGGTCAGCAGGTTCGAGATCGTGTTGAACACGAGGTAGACGAGGGAGTACGTGCCCGGGGCACGGGTGGTGGCCATGTCGCCGAGGATCACCGGGATCCTCTCCTCGTCCACCTTGGTGCGGAGCTGGTCGACCATCGGTTCGGACAGCTCGATGCCGGTGACGGGTACCCCTCGCTCGGCCAAGGGGACGGCCACGCGTCCGGTTCCGATCGCGAGCTCGAGGGCCCGGCCGCCGCCGGCGAGCTCGGCGAGGCGGTCGACCGTCGGCCCCAGCACCTCGGGCGCGAACATGCCCGTGCCGGGCGTGTCATAGCGCTGGGCTGCGTCGACGTCCCAGATCTGGTCCTGGCGCATACCGAGGATGCTGTCAACGACCTGCTCGTGGCGTCCACCGGATTAACGGCAGCGAGAAGCACCGAGGGCTTTCGACGCCGGGGTCCTTCGCCTCTCCCTCACCGCAACGGATGCGGCCACGCTTACAGGTATGGAGCCAGTCGTCGCGACGTCGCACGGGAGCCTGCGCGGCAGCGTGGTCGACGGCGTGTGCTCGTTCCTCGGCGTCCCGTTCGCGGCGTCGACGTCCGGCGCGAACCGGCTCCGCGCACCCCAGCCGGTCGAGCCTTGGGACGGTGTGCGCGACGCCACCGCCTACGGCCCGGCCCCACCGCAGGTGGCCCCCCCGGACGCTGCGGGGTCGGAGTGGGACACGTCCCGGTCCGGTGCGGACTGCCTGAACCTCAACGTGTGGACGCCCGACCCGGCGGCGACCGGACTGCCGGTGATGGTGTGGATCCAAGGCGGTGCCTTCGAGATCGGTTCCACCGCGGCGTACAACGGCGGTCACTTCGCCCGCGACGGCGTCGTCTGCGTGGTGATCAACTGGCGGGTCGGCGCCGACGGGTTCCTCCACCTCGGCGACGAGGAGGCGAACCTCGGCCTGCTGGACCAGGTCGCGGCTCTGGAGTGGGTGCGGGACAACATCACCGCGTTCGGCGGTGACCCCGACAACGTCACCGTGTTCGGTGAGTCCGCGGGTGCCATGAGCATCGGCGTCCTGCTCTCCATGCCCCGCGCCGCGGGACTGTTCCGGCGCGCCATCCCCCAGAGCGGCGCGGCCCATCACGTGATCTCGGCGGAGACCGGCACCCGGATGGCACGGTTCCTCGCCGAGAAGCTGGGGGTGCCGGCCACACGCGAGGCGCTCGCCGCCGTCCCCGTCGCACGGCTCCTGGCCGCCCAGGTCGAGCTCAAGGCCGACCTCGTCGCCCGGCCGGACCCCGAACGCTGGGGGCAGGACGTGGTGGCCAGCCTGATGCCGTTCCAGCCGGTGGTGGACGGCCACGTGGTCCCCGCGCGACCCCTCGACCGGATCGTGGCGGGCGCTGCGGCGGACGTGGACCTCCTCGTCGGCACGAACACCGACGACTGGCGGCTGTTCCTGGCCATCACCGGCATGATCGGCCAGGTCAACGCCCAGCTGCTGGCCGGGCCCGTGGCGGAGCACGGGTACCTGGCGCTCGGCGCCTACGGCCTTCCCGTCGAGACGGCCCTCACCGCCTACCGGGCCCACTACCCCGAGGCAAGCCCCGGGGACCTGCTCGCGGCCGTGCAGACCGACTGGTGGGTGCGGATCCCCGCCATCCGGCTCGCCGACGCCCACGTGAGCTCCACCTCGGGCACCTACATGTACGAGTTCGCCTGGCCCGCCCCCGGCCTCGGTGCGGTCCACGCCGTCGAGGTGCCGTTCGTGTTCGACAGCCTCGGCAGGGACGCCCGGCTCTTCGGCCCGCTGCTGGGCGACGACCCGCCGCAGGAGCTCGCGGACACCATGCACGCCGCCTGGGTCTCGTTCGCCGCCAGCGGCGACCCGGGCTGGCCCGAGTACGACCTCGACCGCCGTACGACGATGCGCTTCGACGCCGTCTCTCAGCTGGTCGAGGACCCACGTGCCTGGGAGCGCGACCTGTGGCAGGGAGTCCGCTAGGCCGACAGCCGCGGGACCTTCAGCCCTGTCCCCCTCCTCGGTCCGCCCCAAGCATGAGAGTGACAAGCCACGCCAAGGAGGGGTCATGAAGGTCACCGAGGTGCTCAGCTCGGCCAAGGACGCGATCACCGTCAAGCGGGTCTACGCCGAGCCGTACGAGAAGGACGGCCTGACCGTGATCCCGGCGGCAGTCGTCGGCGGTGGCGCCGGCGGGGGAACCGGGCACGACGACAAGGGCCAGGAGGGTGAGGGCGGCGGCTTCGGCGTGAGCGCACGGCCCGCCGGGGCGTACGTCATCAAGGACGGGCAGGTCAGCTGGCGTCCCGCAGTGGACCCGAACCGGATCATCGCCGTGGCGGGCCTGGTCCTCGTCGCCTACCTGCTGACCCGACCGCGGATGGTCCGCGCCCGCGCGAAGTCCTGACCCGGCCGGCCGTGGTCGACGGCTCAGCGGCCGCCGGCCATGCGGTAGGAGTCCTGCAGGAGCTCCGCCAGCTCGTCGTCGGCCACCCGGGTCAGCCGGACCAGCACCAGGTTCGGCGACCGGTCGTGGTGCGGAGTCCAGAAGAAGGTGTCGGGATCGGACCCGGCGAGCACGTCCCGTTCCCGCGTCTTCAGCGTGACCACCCCCGCCTCCCACATCCGCGCCATCAGCGTGCGCGCGAACCACGCCGGCTGACCCCAGCTCAGCCGCTCGGTCACCCCAGGCAGGCCCAGGCAGAGCCGCCGTACGTCCTCCTCGGTCGCCATGCAGGCAGCCTGCCGCAGCCGGGGCCGCCGGGTCCACCGAACGGGGGCGCCAGGACCGGACCGACGAGGCGGACTTTGCCGATTGCCATGGTCTGAGTGCGGCGACGCTGGAATGATCGCGCCATGGTGTCGGTGTCGCGGACCAGGGTCCCCCAGGGCTGGCGGACCGACATGTCCCACCTCGACGCCATCGAGGCACCCGCGCTGGCCGCGGACACCTCCCGGACGGTGATCTGGTGCAACTCCCCCGCCGAGCACGTGCTCGGCCGACCCTGCGAACAGCTGTGCGGGGCCGACCTGGTCGAACTCCTCGCCGATCCGTACCACCACGGTCCCCTGGGCGAGGTCGTGGGCCAGGTCCTGGGTGGGTCCACGTGGGCCGGTGAGCTGCCCGTCGTGGTGGCCGGGGGCACCGAGCGCAGGGCCGGCCTGACCGTGACTCCCCTGCGCCGTGACGCGGACGTGGTGGGCCTGCTGCTGCTCCTCGAGCCCGGGTCGCACGGACGGCCCCTGGAGTCCGCGACCCGGGCGATGCACGACCGGCTCACCCGGATCGCCCGGGTGACGGCCGAGCTGGCGTCGGTCGGCGACATGGACACCCTGACCCGGACCGTGATCACCCGCGCGGCTGACGCTGCCGGCGCGACCGTCGCCTCCTTGATGACCCTCGTCGACGAGGACACCTTCGCCCTCACGGGGCTGCGCGGAGGCGGCGAGGGGGCCGCCTCGCGGTGGGCAACCTTCCCGCTGTCGGCGCACACCCCGGCCGGAGACAGCGTGCGCAGCGGAAGACCCGTGGTGCTCTCGGGACGGGACGCGATCCAGGCCGCCTACCCGGACCTGGAGAGCGCGGCGCCCGGCGAGCGCTCCCTGGTGAGCCTGCCGCTGGCAGTCGCAGGTCACCCGCTGGGAGCAATCGCGCTCGCCTTCCCCGGCAGGCGCGTCTTCGACAGCTCCGAGCTGGAGTACCTCGGCCTCCTCGCCGACACCTGCGCTCAGGCCATCGAACGGATCCGGGCCGTGGACGCGGCCGAGGACAGGTCGCGCAAGCTCACCTTCCTGGCCGACGCGTCCGCCAAGCTCGCCACCAGCCTCGACTACGAGGAGACCCTGCGCGAGGTCGCCTGGCTCGGGGTACCCGCGTTCGCGGACTGGTGCGCGATCTCGTTGGTGGAGGACGGCGACTTGCGCACGCTCGAGGTGGCGCACACCGATCCCGACAAGGTCGCCCTCGCGCGCGAGGTACAGGAGCGCTACCCCACCCCGAAGGATGCGACGTACGGCACCTGGCAGGTGATCCGCTCGGCCAGGACCGAGCTGGTCCCCGAGGTCACCGACGAGATGCTGGTCGCCGCCACGAAGGACGAGGAGCACCTGCGGATGCTGCGTGCGCTCGGCCTGCGCAGCGGGGTGAGCGTTCCGCTGCTGGCACGCGGCAAGGTGCTGGGGGTGATCACCTGGGTGTCCGGTGAGCACGGGCGGAGGTTCAGCCAGGACGACCTGAGCTTCGTGGAGGACCTGGCCAGTCGGGCCGCCGTCGCGATCGACAACGCCCAGCTGCACAGCGAGACCCGGGAGGCGTCGGTGCGGCTGCAGCGCGCGATCCTGCCCGACGAGCTGCCGACCGTGCCCGGGTGGGAGGTGGCGGCCTTCTACAGCCCGTCGGGACGGACTGCGGTCGGAGGCGACTTCTACGACGTGGTCCCCCTCGACGGTGTCACCGCGCTGTTCGTCGGCGACGTGATGGGCCGAGGGGTCGGCGCGGCGGCGGCGATGGCCCAGATGCGCGCGTCGCTGCGCGCCTACGCGGCCATCGACCCGCGGCCGGCCGCGGTGATGCACAAGCGCGACCTGCTCTTCTCCCAGCTCGAGGTCGCCCAGCTCGTCACCGTGCTCTACGCCGTCGTCGACGCCGGGACCGGCGAGCTCATCATGGTCAACGCCGGCCACCCGCCGCCGGTCGTGCTCCGCGCGGACGGCTCGGTCGAGCAGGTCACGACGCCCGTCAGCGCGCCCTTCGGCGCCGAGCCGGACACGCGTCGGGAGCTCACCGCGTGGCTGCGTGCCGGGGACACGCTGCTGCTGTTCACCGACGGCCTGATCGAGCGGCGCGACGAGGACATCGACCGGGGCCAGTCGCGGGTGCTCGACGCCTGCACCGCGCTCGCCGGCGCCGACCTCGCGACCGGGCTCGCCGACCTGGTCACCGAGGTCCGGGACCACACCCGCGAGGACGACGTCGCCGTGCTTGCCGTCCGCCGCGCGGCTAGGTGAGGCACACCGCCGGCAGGTCGAACCAGCGCAGGTGCTCGAAGTCCCCCGACACCTCGGCGGCGGGCACGTCCCCGGGCGGATCGGCGCACGCGAGCACCTCGGCGGCCTGGTCCAGGTAGGCCTTCAGGTCCGACTCGGGTGCCCGGTCCTCGTGGTGGGGGTAGGTCATCGTCCCGTCCTCTGCGTACCGCACCTGGTGCAGCCGCAGCGGTGGCTCGACCGGACCCGACCGGTGTCGCCAGAGCCCGTGCGTGACGTCGAACCGGTACTCCCCCAGCAGCCTCCAGCCCTCGCGGGCCACGAGCCGGACGGCCTCGACGACGTACTCGAAGACCCGCTCGGAGATGAAGTAGTTGAAGTTGATCCGCACCCAGCCCGGCTTGATCCCCTCGCAGCCGTGGGCGATCACGCGGGCGTACTCGTGGGAGCGCTCGAGGTCGATGCCGAGCAGCTGGTGACCGTACGGTCCCGCGCACGAGCAGCCGCCGCGGGACTGGATCCCGAACAGGTCGTTGAGGACCGCCACCACGAAGTTGTGGTGCAGGTAGCGTCCGCTCGGCGCGCGGACCACGAACGAGACGATCGACAGGCGTTCGGCGGCCAGGTTGCCGAGGATCTCGATGGCCGGCTCCTCCTGCCAGGCCGCGAGCGCCCGGCGCAGGTAGTCCTCCTCGTGCGAGCGGATCACGTCCAGCCCCACCGCGTGCTTGAGCTGGAACACCAGCCCCGCCCGGATCGAGTCCACGATCGCCGGGGTGCCGCCCTCCTCCCGCTGGGCGGGGTCGTCGAGGTAGCGGTGCTCGGTCGGGTTCACGTAGGCGACGGTGCCGCCGCCGGGCACCACCGGCACCCGGTTGGTGAGCAGCTCCCTGCGGACGACGAGCACGCCCGGGGTGCCGGGACCGCCGATCAGCTTGTGCGGGCTCAGGAAGATCGCGTCCTTGTAGGCCAGCGAGTCGTGCTCGGAGCCGCCGTACATCTCGATGTCGACGTACGGCGCCGCGGCGGCGAAGTCCCAGAACGACAAGGCGCCGTGCCGGTGCAGCAGTGCGGAGATCCCGTAGGTGTCGGAGATGATCCCGGTGACGTTGCTGGCCGCCGAGAAGGTGCCGATCCGCAGCGGCCGGTCCCGGTGGCGGACCAGCTCACGTTCCAGCGCCACGAGGTCGATGTGCCCGTCGGTGTCGGCGGGGATGGGTACGACGTCCGCGATCGACTCCCGCCACGGCAGCTCGTTGGAGTGGTGCTCGAACGGCCCGATGAAGACCACCGGGCGCTCCTCGCGCGGGATGTGCTCGGTCAGGTGGTAGCGGTCCTCGAGCGCCGAGGGGATCCGCAGGCCGAGGATCCCGATCAGCTTGTCGACCGCGCCGGTGGATCCGGACCCGGTGAAGATCACCACCGTCTCGTCGTCCCCGCCGACCACGTCGCGGATGATCCGTCGCGCGTCCTCGCGCAGCCGGGTGGTCTGCAGGCCGGTGCCGCTGGACTCGGTGTGGGTGTTGGCGTACCGCGGCAGCACCTCGTCGCGGATGAAGTCCTCGAGGAACCCGAGCGCCCGGCCCGAGGCGGTGTAGTCGGCGTAGGTCACCCGGCGGGCACCGAACGGCCCGACCATCACCTGGTCGTCACCGATCACCGACTCCCGGATCCGCCGCAGCAGCGGGGTCTCGACTGGGCCCACGATCTGAGGTTAGAGCCCCAGCCGCCTCCGGGGCATGAGCCGAACGGCCCAGCCGCCCGGGACGGTCGGAGGGGCCCGCCCGGTCCGGTCAGGTGAGCTCGCTGAAGCGCTCCACCGCGTCCTGGGGGCCGGAGACGATGATCAGGTCTCCCTCCTCCACGACGGTCTCCGGTGTCGCGTGGGTGAAGTCCTCCCCCGACCGCTTGACCCCGACGATCGTGACCCCGAACTTGGAGCGGACCCGCGACTCCCCGAGCGGGATGCCGTGGATGCTCTTCGGCGGCTGGGTCTTGACGATCGCGTAGCCGTCGTCGAACTCGATGTAGTCGAGCATCCTGCCCCGCACCAGGTGCGCCACCCGCTGCCCCATGTCGTGCTCGGGCCGGACCACGTGGTGCACGCCGAGCTGGCTCAGGATCCGCGCGTGCGAGGCGCTGATCGCCTTGGACCAGATGTTGGGCACCCCCAGCGTGAGCAGCACCGACGCGGTCAGGATGCTCGCCTCGAGGTCGTTGCCGATGCCGATCACGGCCCGGTCGAACTCGTGCACCGACAGCTGCCGCATAGCCTCCTCGTCGGTGGAGTCGGCCTCCACCACGTGGGTGAGCCGGCCGGCCAGGGACTGCACCGTCTTGTGGTCGGCGTCGATGCCGAGGACCTCGGTGCCCTCCTTGACCAGCTCGAGGGCGAGCGACTTGCCGAACCGGCCGAGGCCGATCACGACCACGCCGGAGATGCTGTTCCTAGCCAATGAGAGGGCGTCCTTCCGGGAGCTGGTAGAGCCGCTGGCGTTCCCGCAGCGCCAGAGCGGAGACAAGGGTGATCGGGCCGAGCCGGCCCAAGAACATGAGCAGGACCAGCACGACCTGGCCGACCCCGGGCAGGTCGGCGGTGATGCCGGTGGACAGGCCCACGGTCGCGAACGCGGAGATCACCTCGAAAAGCAGCGCCTCGGTGCCGTGGTCGGTGATCTCGAGCAGGAACAACGTGGCGGTCACGATCGCGCCGACCGACAGCAGCGCGACGGTGAGCGCCTGCCGCTGGGTGCGCGGATCGATCCTCCGGTCGAACGCGTTCACGTGCTGCTCACCGCGGACCTCGGCGTAGATCACGAAGAACAGCAGGATGAACGTGGTCACCTTGATCCCGCCCGCGGTCCCGGCCGAGCCGCCTCCGATGAACATCAACGCGTTCGTGCCGAGCAGGGTGCCCTCGTGCATCGCGCCGTAGTCCAGGCTGTTGAAGCCTGCCGTGCGCGGCATCACTGCCTGGAAGAACCCCGCGAGCATCCGGCCGGGCGTGTCCAAGGTGCCGAGCGTGGCGGGGTTGCTCCACTCGCTCCCGGTGACGAAGACGGTCCCGAGCAGCAGCAGTCCGGCACTCACCGTCACGGTGAGCTTGGTGTGCAGGCTCCAGCGCCGCGGACGCAGCTCCCGACGCAGCTCGAACAGCACCGGGAAGCCGAGTCCCCCGACGATGACCGCGGCCGCGATCGGCAGGCAGATCCACGGGTCGGTGACGAAGCCCATCAGGCTGTCGGACCACAGGGCGAAGCCGGCGTTGTTGAAGGCGGAGACGGCGTGGAACAGCCCGAGGTAGGCAGCCCGGCCGAACGGCTCGTCGTACCCCAGCCAGAACCGCAGGGTCAGCAGCACCGCGGTGACGGACTCGAACAGCAGGCTCACCTTGGCGACCCCGACGAGCACGGCCCTCACGTCGCCGAGCCCCACGCTCTTGGTCTCGGCGGCCGCGGTGAGCCGGGTGCGCAGACCCATCCGCCGCGACACCAGCAGGCCGAGGAGCGAGGCCATCGTCATGATCCCGAAGCCGCCCACCTGGATCAGCAGCAGGATCACCGCCTCCCCGAACCCCGACCAGTAGGACGGGGTGTCCACGACCACCAGCCCGGTCACGCACACGGCGCTGGTGGAGGTGAACAGCGCGGCCAGCAGCGACGCCCCGCCGTCGCCGGTCCGGGAGACGGGGAGCATCAGCAGCAGCGTGCCGACGAGCACCGCGCCCGCGAAGCCGGCGACCACGACCTGCGCCGGGTGGCGGAACAGCGGCTCGCGGGCATGCCCGCGACGCCCGGCGATGCGCTCGGAAATGCGCTCGGAAATGCGCACGTCACTCCTCGTCGACGCTGAAGTCCTCGCCGTGCGTGCCCGGGCGCGGCGCCCACGGCAGCTCCTCGGCGGGGCGTACGACGATGAGCCGGTCGCCGCGCGCGAGCTGGGTGACCACCGGGTCGAAGTACCGGTGCACCTGGCCGTCACGGACCACCGCGATGACCTGGTCCGGCAGGGACTGCGGCTGCTTGCCCACCTCCGGGACGAGCAGCTCACGCTCGGCGACCTCGAGGCCCTCGCCGTAGGTGAGCAGGTCCTCCATCACCGACCCCAGCGTCGGGCTCAGCGAAGACAGGCCGAGCAGCCGGCCTACGGCGTCGGAGGAGGTGATCACCGAGTCGGCACCGCTCTGCCGGACCAAGGGCACGTTGCTCTGCTCGCGGACCGCCGCGATGATGTAGGCGTGCGGGTTGAGCTGGCGCACGTTCAACGTCGCCAGCACCGTGGAGTCGTCGCGGTCGGTGGTGATGATCACCTGGCGGGCCTTGGCGGCCCCGGCCCGGCGGAGCACCTCGCGCCGGGTCGCGTCACCTGTGACCACCGTCAGCCCGTCGGCCTGGGCGTCCTCCAGGCCGGTCGAGCCCGGGTCCACGATCACGATCGACTCGCGGTCGACCCCGTTGTTGATCAGGGTCTCCACCGCGCTGCGGCCCTTCGTGCCGTAGCCGATCACGATCACGTGCTCGTCCATGCGCCTCCTCCAGCGGGCGATGCGGAAGTTCTCTCGTCCCTGGCTGGCCAGCACCTCGATGGTGGTGCCGATCAGCAGCACCAGGAAGGCCACGCGCAGCGGCGTGACCACGAACGCGTTGATCAGCCGGGCCTGCTCCGTCTTCGGTGCGATGTCACCGTAGCCGGTGGTGCTCAGCGTCACCGTCGTGTAATACACCGCGTCCACCAGGCTCACCTCGCCGGTGGGGTCGGAGTTGTCGGTGTACCCCTCCCGGTCGAAGTAGACCAGCGCGACCGTGGCGGCCAGCACACCCAGCGCCATCAGCAGGCGACGGGTCAGCTCCCACCAGGGCGAGCGCTCCATGGCGGGAAGCCGGACCCGGACCAGCGACGAATCCGGCTCGATCTGATCAGGCACGGTCAGAGGCTACGGGACGGCACCGCACGCGCGACGCACCTAGCGCACGACATCGCCGTAGATCACCGTGCCCGACACCTCGTCGGTGTCGTCCGGACCGCTGTCGACCACCACCGAGACGAAGCGGAAGGGGTCGCCCTGCTCCGGCAACGTCCGCTCGCCCTCCGTGCGTCGCCACAGCCCGCACAGCCGGCCGTCCTCGGTCACCCCGTCCTGGTCCTCCACCGAGTCGCCGGTGAGGCAGAGCCGGCCGGTGGACTCGTCGTAGCTGTCGACCACGGCGGTGGTCCGGCTCGGGGTGTCCGGACCCGTGACGACGCCGAGCAGGTAGCCGCCGAGGATGCAGATGGCCCCACCCGCCAGCGCGACCGGCGTGGGCAGGTTGACGTTTCCCATCGAGACCTTTCGTGCTCGCTTCCAAGATCCCCGCATTCCAAGCATTTCACGCGCGTCCGGGGACCGTCCCGGTGCCTCGGGGGACGGTCACGGACGCGTGACCAACGCGATACCCAGGCACATCTCGTCGGTCGTCCCCTCGCCCCAGAGCACGTACCGCTCGGGCTGACCCTCGAACGCCGGCAAGAGGTCCCGCAGCCCCTGGTCGTGGGTGCAGGTGACCTCGAGCTCGTCGCCGGGCCCGAGCCGCTCGGGCCGGCGCAGCGCAGTCGTGCCCTGGTCGTCGAAGTCCCACGGGTCGATGTCGAGCAGGGTCCGTTCGTCCGGCCGACCCGGGTTGGCGGTGATCTGGATCGTCCGGCCGAGCAGGTGCATGTGCCCGCCCACCGCGCGGACCGTGGTGGGCACCTCGATCCGGCGGGCACAGCTCTGCGTCGTGCCCGGGTCGGGTCCGCCGATCCCGTTGCACACCAGCTGCAGCCCGGCGACGGTCCCGGAGGCCTGCTTCCCGAACCGGCCGACGAGGTCCTTCAACGCGGCCTCCCGGTCGCACAGAGGCTCCTGCGTCCCCGGCCGGCACGGCAGCTCCACCGGCGCCGGAACGAGCACGGTGTCGAGCGGGGTCAGCTCCCGTCCCCCGCCCGCGAGCCTGAGCCTGGCCGCGCTCCGGTCCTCGCCGGTGCCGTCGAGCAGGTTGTAGTGGACCTGCATGACGATCCGAGAGCCGCGGTCGAGCGGGATCCCGATGTCCGGCGCCATCACGCGCTCGCCCCCGCCGGGCGCCCACGCGCCCAGCCACGGCGCGCTGTCCAGGGACGCGTCCGCGCCCTCGAGGCCGGAGCCGCCGAAGCAGGTCCAGCCCTGGCCGTCGTCGGACCGGTCGATCCGCCGCGCGGTGCCGACCAGATCCGGTGGCACACGGAACAGGATCACGTGGTGCACCAGGTCCGCCGCTCCGGGGACCACGTCGATCCCGGTGACGTAGCCGTCCTGCGCCAGCCCCGGGTCCAGCAGGAAGCAGCGGTAGTCGTCGGTGCCGTAGGTCGGCGCGGCCGGCTCGTAGGCCCGCGGCATCCGCACGGTGCGGAACCGCTCCCCCGGCCTCAGCGGGACGTCGGCGTCGGTGTCGTCGTCGGCGTGGGCGGCGTGCCCTCGGGACGGGCTCGGTTCCGGTGTGTCCTGCGGGGCCGAGCGGTCCGACGTACCTGCCGGGGTGCAGGCCGCGACCGCCACCGTCACGGCGGCGACCAGGGCGAGGCGCACCCGCGACGGAGCCACGTCTGCAGTCTAGGTCGCCGCCGGTGGTCCGTCGCCGGAGTCGCGCAGCCCGACGCAGTCGTGCTCCCAGAAGAGCTCGGGGTAGACCAGTGCACCGCGCATCCACGGGCGGTACGTCGGACGAGGCAGCGCCATGAACGCCGCCGGCGGGATCCGCGCCGACGGCCGGGTGAAGCCCAGCGTCTCGCCGGGGACGAACCCGAACCGTGGGTAGTAGGCCGGTGCGCCCTCGAGGAACGTCACCGGCTCGGGACGGTCCGCGAGCGCGTCGAGCGCCTCGCGCACGAGGGCCGAGCCGATGCCGCGCGCGTGGAGGTCGGGACGCACCGACAGCGGGCTCAGCACGAGCACCTCGACCAGCCGTCGGGGTGCGTCCAGCCAGCCGCGCGTGAAGGAGACGTGGCCCACGACCTCGCCGGCCAGCTCGGCCACGAAGGACAGGTCCCGCCACGCCGTCGACGCACGCAACCCGTCCAGAAGCTCGGCGACGGGCTCCTCCCCGAAGGCCGCGGCCACGACCTCACGGACCACCGGCACGTCGGCAGGCGCCTCCGGCCTGACCAGCGGACGGGGCTCACCGGGCGCCGGCACGGGCACCTTGTCCGGCGGGACGGGGGTCGGTGGCGAGGATGCCCATGACGATGACGTCGTGCCACTCGTCGTCCCAGTACAGGGCCTTGCGCCGGACGCCCTCCCGGACGAAGCCGCACTTCTCGTAGGAGCGCTGGGCCCGGGGGTTGAACGCGTACACCTCCAGCTCGACCCGGTGCAGGCCGACCTCGTCGAAGGCGTAGTCCAGCAGCAGCCCCGTCGCCTCGGTTCCGTAGCCCTGCCCGTAGACCCCGGGCCCCCGCAGACCGATGCGGTAGTTCACGCAGGCGTCGTCGGTGTCGAGGTCGTTGAGCACGACCTCACCGAGGTAGCTGCCGTCGCTGCGTCGCACGATCGCGTAGTCCGCGCGGTCGTCGTGGTCCTGCCGGGTCGCCAGCCACTCCCGGACGAACGGCTCCTCGAAGGTCCGACTCGTCGCGGTCATGCGCGCCCCCTCCGGGTCGGAGAGCATCTCCATCGCGCCCTCGAGGTGCTCGAGGCCGAGTGGTTCCAGCCGCACTCGCTCCCCCTCGAGCACCGGCTGGTTCCCGAAGCAGCTGTCGCTGATCATGGCCTGCTGTTCCCCGCATCCCGTCGTCGTCTCTTCCACTCCCGCATACGTTCCGCGCGCAGCCGCGCGTCCTGCCGTGCGGACCTCCAGCGGATCTCCCGCTGCAGCTTCTGCCAGCTCTCGTAGCGGCGGACCGACAGTGTCCCGTCCGCGAGCGCCTCCTGCACCGCGCACCCTGGCTCGCCGTGGTGGCCGCAGTCGGCGAACCGGCACTGCGCCACGAGCGCCTCGACGTCCGCGAACGCGTGCGGCATGCCCTCACCGCTGTCGGTGAGCCCGATCCCGCGCAGGCCGGGCATGTCGATCACCGCGCCTCCGGTGGGCAGCGGCACAAGCTCGCGTCGTACCGACGTGTGCCGCCCTCGGCCGTCCTCCCGGATCTCCCGGGTCGAGAGGACCTCGGCTCCCACCAGGGCGTTGGTCAGCGAGGACTTGCCGTGTCCGGAGGCGCCGATGAGCGCGAGGGTACGGCGGCCCTCCAGCATGTCCCGGAGACGGTCGAGCCCCTCACCGGTCACCGTGCTGGTGCACACCACCTCGACACCCGGGGCGACCGCGGCCACGTCCTCGGCGACCAGCGCGCTGTCCCGCACGGCGTCGGCCTTGGTCAGCACCACCAGCGGCTGGGCCCCGCTGTCCCAGGCCACGGCGAGCAGACGCTCTACCCGCGAGATCCTGGGCATCGGCTCCAGCGCGACCACGGCGGCGACCAGGTCGACGTTGGCCGCGAGCACCTGCCCGTGCGACTGTCGGCCAGCGGTGGCGCGCACGAGCGCGGTGCGCCGCGGCAGCACGGTCTCCAGCGTGTGCCGCCGGTCGGGCCAGGCGCGGACCACGACCCAGTCCCCGGTGCACGGCGTGGTCAGCGGGTCCCGGGCCATGTCGGCGAGCACCCCGGAGCCGAAGCTGACGCGGACCGGCCCGTCCTCGGTCAGGACGGTGGCGATCCCGCGGTCCACGCGCACGACCCGACCGACCGAGGCGTCCGCCGCAGCGGCACACCCGGCCATCTCCGCACGGAATCCGATTGCCTCGAGCACAACCGGAATCTACGGCCGGGCCGACCGGGCCGCACCCGATTAATCCACGCGGCAGGTGCCCGCGCTTGATCGCCGGGTCGGGTCGCCCGGTCGGGTCCACGCGCCTAGTCCACGCGCCGGGCCCCTGGCTCCGGGTCGGTCACCCGGGTCTCGATCTCCTCGAGGATCTCCAGGGTCTCGTCGTGCGGGCCGGCCTCGTCGTACGCCTCCGTCCCGAGGACGTCCTGCTCCTCCTGGTAGCGACGCAGCCGCGGCAGCATCGCCCGCAGCCGCAGCTTGCGCACCAGCTCCATGCGCGCTCGGGCGGTCTCCGACTCCGGCCACACCCGGTCGAAGGCGGCGTTGACCGCGGCCCCGATGAGGATCGCGATGGACAGCAGGTACAGCCACAGCAGCACCGCGATCGGCGCGGCCAGGGGGCCGTAGATCGAGGTGGACTCCCCCGCGGTCGTCGTCAGCGCGAACCGCAGCAGGTAGGAGCCCACGATCCACAGCCCGAGCGTCAGGGTCGCCCCGGGCAGGTTGTAGCGCCAGGACGTCCGCACCGGCACCGAGACGTGGTACAGCGTGGCCAGGAAGCAGATCGAGAGCACCACGACCGCCGGCCAGTACAACGAGTTGAGCGCCACGAACCGGTCCGGCACGAGCCGCTCGACCAGGCTCGGTCCGGCCACCACCAGCGGGATCGTGACCACGCCGGTGAGCAGGCCCATCACGTAGAGGCCGAACGACAGCATCCGGGTCCGGACGATCCCGCGGTGGCCGCCGAGGCCGTACATGATCGTGATCGTGTCGACGAAGACATTGAGGGCGCGCGAGCCCGACCACAGCGCGAGCACGAAGCCGATCGAGATCACGTCGTAGCGGCCGCCGCGGAACACGTCGTTCAGGGTCGGCTCGATGATCGTGCTCACGGTCTCGTCGGTGAGCGCCCGCGAGGACACCTCGATGACCGCGGCGCGGACCTCGTTGAGCTGGGCGTCGCTGAACCGGCTGAAGACGTAGCCGATCGACCCCGCGAGCGCGAAGATCAGCGGGGGCAGGGACAGCAGCGCGAAGAACGCCGCCTCCGCCGCGAGACCGGTGACCCGGTTGCGGAAGCAGGTCCCGACCGTGGACACGATGAGCCGCCAGGCTGTGTCCCGGATCACGGCCCAACGGGACAGTTCGGAAGCCTGCGTGCTCCCAGTCGTCCCGGACATGGCTCTACGGTAACGACATGTCTGTCGATAACCGGGTAGCAACGAACCAAGCTCCTCTCCTCGTCGGCCACAACGTGGTGCTCTCCGACCTGGCGCTCACCGAGGCGGTTCGGCGTCACGGCACCGACGGTTTGGTCGAGGACCTGCGTGACCTGGGCGACACCGCGGGCTCCGCGGAGGCCCGCGAGCACGGGATGCTGGCCAACCGCCACGAGCCCGAGCTCACCACGTTCGACCGCTACGGCAACCGGATCGACGAGGTCCGTTTCCACCCGTCGTGGCACTGGCTGATGGAGCGCGGGGTCGGCTACGGCCTGCAGGCAGCGCCGTGGCAGTCCGACTCCCCGCACGCGCACGTACGACGGGCGGCAGGGTTCATCGCCTGGTCGCAGACCGAGCCCGGCCACGGCTGCCCGATCTCGATGACCTACGCCGCGGTGCCCGCGCTCCGGATGGACGACGCGCTCGCGAAGGAGTGGACCCCGAAGCTGGAGGCCACGTCCTACGACTTCGGGGTGCGGCCGGTGGCGGAGAAGTCCGGTGCGCTCGCCGGGATGGGCATGACCGAGAAGCAGGGCGGGTCCGACGTCCGCGCCAACGTGACCGAGGCGAGACCGACCGGCGTCGACGGCGAGTACACCCTGCACGGGCACAAGTGGTTCACCTCCGCGCCGATGAACGACGTGTTCCTGGTGCTCGCGCAGGCGCCCGGCGGGGTCACCTGCTTCCTCGTGCCCCGGGTGCTCGCGGACGGCACCCGCAACCGGATCGACGTGATGCGGCTCAAGGACAAGCTCGGCAACCGCTCGAACGCCTCCTCCGAGCTGGAGTTCCACGGCACCTGGGCGCAGCGGCTCGGCGACGAGGGCCGGGGCGTGCGCACGATCATCGAGATGGTGGCCGCGACCCGGCTCGACTGCGTGCTCGGCTCGGCCTCGCTGATGCGCCGGGCGGTCGCGGAGGCCTCCTGGCACGTCGCGCACCGGTCCGCGTTCGGCGGGCTGCTGGTGGACAAGCCGCTGATGCTGAACGTGGTGGCCGACCTGGCTGTGGAGTCGGAGGCCGCGACCGCGCTCGCGATCCGGCTCGCCGCCGCCGTGGACCGGGCGGACGACCCGCACGAGGCGGCGCTGCGCCGGATCGCGCTGCCGCTGGCGAAGTTCTGGGTGTGCAAGCGCACCCCGATGATGGTGGCCGAGGCGCTGGAGTGCCTGGGTGGGAACGGCTACGTCGAGGACTCGGTGATGCCGCTGCTGTTCCGCGAGTCGCCGCTCAACTCCGTGTGGGAGGGCTCGGGCAACGTCAACGCGCTCGATGTGTTGCGGGCGCTGTCGCGCGAGCCGGAGGCCCTCAACGCCTGGATCGTCGAGGTCGGCAAGGCGCGGGGCGCCGACCCTCGGCTGGACCGCGCCACCGAGTCGGTCCTGGAGATGCTGGCCGACACCTCCGCCCTCGAGGTCGGGGCCCGCCGGCTCGCAGGACAGATGGCGGCCGTGCTCCAGGGCGCCCTGCTCGTGCAGCACGCGCCGGCCGAGGTCGCCGACGCGTTCTGCGGTTCCCGGCTCGGCGGTGAGTACGGCGGCACGTTCGGCACCCTGCCGCGAGGCATCGACCTGCGCGCGATCGTCGAGCGGACTACCCCGGTCGTCGCGTAGCCGCGGGTCGTCGGGCGCGGGGTCGTCGGGCGCGGTGGTCGTAGTCGAACGGGAAGAACTCACGCCCGTCGTACTGCTCAGGCGGCGGGCTCGACTCCGTCGGTCCCTTCAACCCGTTCGGGTACGTCGGACACGAGCCGCTCCAGGCAGG
>DATIBI010000162.1:0-5369 GCA_035457605.1 Nocardioidaceae bacterium | reverse complement strand
CGGTCTGGGTGATGAAGCCGGGGCCGATGGCGCTCGTCGCCATCAGGAACACCGCACCGAGCAGCGCGGAGCGGGACGCCTGGGATCCTGCGGCCTGCTCCCGGTTCTGCGGCCCGGTGGCGCTCTCGGTGGCGTTCTCAGGGACGCCCTGGGACGAACGGGACGAATCTGGCGCGGTCATGGTCTCTCCTCGGTCGGGGGATGGATACACGCATACCCACCGAGAGCCCCGGCGGATCTGCGCGCCCCGTGCACGCGTCACCTCGAACCTAAGGATTGTTGAACAATTCCGCAATACCTACGGCTCAACAATCTGCCGCCCTAGACTGCGCCCATGACAGCCGACGGCGCCCCGACCTCCCCGCAGGACGCGCCCCCGCGGGACCCGTCCCCGCTGGACGCGGTCCTGGACACGCTCGCGGACCAGCGGCGTCGGCGGCGCACGGTGATGAGCACCTCCGCGGACCGGGCCGCCCGGGTCGTCCGCGAGCAGGTGGTCGAGGGGCACCTGCGTTCGGGCACGCGGCTCCCCGAGCAGCGGCTGGCCGAGGCGCTGGGCGTCTCGCGCAACACCCTGCGCGAGGCCCTGAGCCAGCTCGTCGCCGAGCGGATCCTCGTCCGCGAGCCGAACCGCGGCGTGGTCGTGGCCACCCCGAGGGTCGACGATGTGCGCGACGTCTACCGGGTCCGCCGGTTGATCGAGCCGGCCGCCGTGCTCCACGGGGACGACCACGACCCCGCCCATCTCCACGCGATCCGGTCCGCGGTGGACGAGGGGCGCGCCGCCGCCGAGCGCGGCGACTGGGAGGCCGTGGCCAGCGCGAACCAGCACTTCCACCGAGGGGTGGTGGCGCTCGCCGGCAGTCCCCGGCTCGACGCGCAGATGGACCTGCTGCTCGCGGAGATGCGGCTGTTCTTCCACCAGATGGGGCGTCCCGAGCAGTTCCACCGGCCGTACCTGCAGGAGAACGGGATCATCGCCGCGCACCTCGAGGCCGGCCGCCGTACCGAGGCCGCCGACCGACTCACCGAGTACCTCGCCGCCGCGGAGCGCCAGCTCGTCGAGGCGTACTCCCCGATCCCTCGCGGATGAGGGCGGTCTGAACCGTCCGAGCCAGATAGGTCACACAGGGCTGACAGGGTGATTACCCGTCGGTAGATTCAGCGACCACCCGGGGCACGACGTGGTGCCTCCCTGCAGCCCGCACGGACCATCAGGAGTTCTCGTGAAGCAGATCCTCGACGCCATCCTCGCCGGAGACACCACGGCGGACGACTACGCCGCCCTCGACCTCCCCCAGTCGTACCGGGGCGTCACCGTCCACAAGGACGAGGTCGACCTGTTCGAGGGGCTCGAGAGCCGCGACAAGGACCCGCGCAAGTCCCTGCACGTGGACGAGGTCCCGGTCCCCGAGCTCGGCCCTGGTGAGGCGCTCGTCGCGGTCATGGCCAGCGCGATCAACTACAACACCGTGTGGACCTCGATCTTCGAGCCGGTGTCGACCTTCGGCTTCCTCGAGCGCTACGGGCGGACCTCACCGCTGGGCAAGCGGCACGACCTCCCGTACCACGTCGTCGGCTCCGACCTCGCCGGCGTCGTGCTCAAGACCGGCGCGGGGGTGCACTCCTGGAAGCCCGGCGACGAGGTCGTCGCGCACTGCCTGTCCGTGGAGCTGGAGAGCCCCGACGGCCACAACGACACGATGCTCGACCCCGAGCAGCGGATCTGGGGCTTCGAGACCAACTTCGGCGGGCTCGCCGAGATCGCCCTGGTCAAGACCAACCAGCTGATGCCCAAGCCCGCCCACCTCACCTGGGAGGAGGCGGCCAGCCCGGGCCTGGTGAACTCCACCGCCTACCGGCAGCTGGTCAGCCGGAACGGCGCCGGCATGAAGCAGGGCGACAACGTGCTGATCTGGGGCGCCAGCGGCGGCCTCGGCGGCTACGCCACCCAGTTCGCGCTCAACGGCGGCGCCACCCCGATCTGCGTGGTGTCCTCGGAGGACAAGGCCGAGATCTGCCGCTCGATGGGCGCCGAGCTGATCATCAACCGGTCCGAGGAGGACTACCGGTTCTGGAAGGACGAGCACACCCAGGACCCCAAGGAGTGGCGTCGCTTCGGCGCGAAGATCCGGGAGCTCACCGGTGGCGAGGACCCCGACATCGTCTTCGAGCACCCCGGGCGCGAGACCTTCGGCGCGTCGGTGTTCGCGGCGCGCAAGGGCGGCACCATCGTCACCTGCGCCTCGACGAGCGGCTACCTGCACCAGTACGACAACCGGTACCTCTGGATGAACCTCAAGAGCATCATCGGCTCGCACTTCGCCAACTACCGGGAGGCGTGGGAGGCGAACCGGCTGATCGCGAAGGGCCTCGTCCACCCAACCCTGTCGAAGACCTACTCGCTGGAGCAGGTCGGCCAGGCCGCGCTCGACGTGCACCGCAACCAGCACCAGGGCAAGGTGGGCGTGCTCTGCCTGGCTCCGCAGGAGGGTCTGGGCGTACGCGACACCCAGCTGCGGGAGCGCCACATCGACGCGATCAACCGCTTCCG
Organism: Nocardioidaceae bacterium; assembly: GCA_035457605.1. GTDB lineage: Bacteria > Actinomycetota > Actinomycetes > Propionibacteriales > Nocardioidaceae > Nocardioides_C. Next base: position 2,815 of record DATIBI010000162.1, on the reverse strand, counting down.
GGGCGTGTGAGCAGATGTGATTCTTATTTGTCGTTGAGAACATCGCGCCTGACCGGATTACCCGGCACCATCAGAGACACTTAGGCTGCAGATAAGCAACGACGTAGGGAAATCGCATGAACGACCGCTCGGGCCTGTCCATCTTCGACGACCAACCGTCCAACAGCTCTGCCGACGAGGACACCCAGGTGATCTCGACGGTGAGCACCGGGAGCAACCCCGGCTTCCCCGTGGTCCGTCGCGGCTACGACCCGGCGGCCGTGGACCGGCAGATGAGCGCGCTCTCCTCGGAGCGGACGGGGCTGACCAACAGCCTCAACGAGGCCCGGGCGCGCATCAAGAAGCTCGAGGCCCAGGTGTCCGGGCTGCAGAAGCAGCTGCAGGAGAACGAGCAGCCGTCGTACGCCGGCCTGGGCGGCCGTGCCAGCGAGATGCTGCGGCTCGCCGAGGAGCAGGGCGACGAGGTCATCGCCCAGGCCCGGGCACAGGCCGAGGAGGTCCGCCGCCAGGCGTCGAAGGAGGCCGACCAGCTGCGTGCCCAGGCCGCCCGCGACGCCGAGGACATGCGGATGGTCCAGCTCAAGGAGCTCGACGAGGCGCGCAGCCGGATGGTCGCCGACGCCGAGCAGCACAAGGTGCTGGCCAAGGCCGAGGCCGACGACCTGCTCGCGTCCGCGCGCCGCGAGGCGGAGCAGCTGCGCCTGGCCGCCGAGCAGGAGGCGAACACGCTGCGCACCGGCGCCCGGCGCGAGGCCGAGCAGTCCCGTGCCGCCGCGGACCGCGAGGTGCAGGAGGCCCGCCGCACCCTCGCGGTCGAGAAGGAGCGGCTGACCCGGGAGGCGGCCGAGCACCACAGCAACGCCACCGCCGAGACCGCCCACCTGGTCCAGGAGGCCGAGGAGCGCGCGTCCGCCGCCGAGCAGCGGGCACGTGAGGCCGCGGCGCAGGCGACCGCGCAGCGTCAGCAGGCCGCCGAGGAGGCCGAGCGCCTGCTCAGCCGCGCCCGCCGGGAGGCCGAGCAGGTCGTCGCCACGGCACAGACGCAGGCCGACAGCCTGGTCGCGGCAGGTCACCAGGACGCCGAGCGTGAGCTCGCGGCTCTCCGTGCCGAGGTGGACCGGGTGCAGAAGCGACGCGACTCGATCGTGGCCCAGCTCGGTGCGCTGCGTGACGTGGTGGCCGGCTTCGCCGACCCCGAGAACGGCACCGACACCAAGTGACACCGGCCGACGACAGGCCAGTCCGCGTCGACGACGACGCTGACGAGGGGGACGCGGAGCAGGCCGCGGCGCGGGCCACGGACGCCCAGCAGGGTGCCGAGGTCGCCCGGCGGGCCGCCGAGCACGCACGCGAGGATGCCGAGGACGCCGCCCACGTGGCGACGTCCTCGGCGCGTGCGGTCGGCGCGCAGGAGCGGACCGCGGAGGAGCAGTCCCACGAGTTCCTGCGCGACCTCTCCCCCGAGCAGGACACCGAGGAGTCCTACGGCCGCCCGGGCAAGCCGCTCAAGCGGCACTCGGCGTTCTACATGGGCTTCACCGGCGCCATCGGCGCGCTGATCGCCATCTGGCTGGCCGAGCAGATCCAGTCGATCAGCTCGGTGCTCGTCCTGATCCTCGTGGCCATGTTCCTCGCCGTCGGGCTCAACCCGGCCGTCGAGCTCTTCCTGCGGCGCGGGCTGAAGCGCCCCTGGGCCGTCCTCATCGTCATCGTCGGCGTGATCCTGGCCCTCACCGGCTTCGTGCTCGCCATCGTGCCCGTGGTCAGCGAGCAGGTCACCACGTTGACCGAGCGCGCGCCGGCGTGGTTCGAGGAGGTGCAGACCAACCGCACCATCCAGAACCTCGACCAGCGCTACGGGATCGTCGAGCGCATCCAGCAGACCGTCCAGGACGGCGGGTGGGCCAACACCGTGTTCGGCGGCGTGGTCGGCGTCGGCCTCGCCGTGCTGTCGGCCATCGCGAACACGTTCATCGTGATCGTGCTGACGCTCTACTTCCTGGCCTCACTGCCCAGCATCAAGCGGTTCGCCTACCGGTTCGCACCGGCCAGCCGCCGCGAGCGGGTGACCTACCTCGGCGACCAGATCCTCGCCAACGTCGGCGGCTACGTCTCCGGGGCGTTCCTCGTCGCGATGTGCGCGGGCATCTCGTCCCTGGTCTTCTTGATGATCGTGGGGCTCGGCGAGTACGCCGTGGCGCTGGCCGTGGTGGTCGCCCTGCTCGACGTGATCCCGATGATCGGCGCCACGCTCGGCGCGATCGTGGTGATCGCGATCGGCTTCGCGACCGACCCGAAGATCGGGCTGGCCTGCCTGATCTTCTACGTGGTCTACCAGCAGTTCGAGAACTACGTGATCTACCCCCGGGTGATGTCCCGCTCGACGAACCTGCCGGGCTCGATCATCGTGATCGCGGCGCTGGTCGGCGCGTCCCTGCTCGGCGTGATCGGCGCGCTGCTGGCCATCCCGACCGCGGCGGCCATCATGCTGCTCGTCAAGGAGGTCCTCCTGCCCCGGCAGGAGGCCCGTTAGCGCGGCACGTCCTTGAAGGCCGAGGTCGTGCGGTCGGCGTAGGCGCTGGTGTCCGCGGTCTCCATCGGCCCGTCCCACTCCCGCGGCAGGGGTACGTCGACCGAGGGAGCGACCCGCTGCACGATGAGGTCGAGCACCGTCTCGGCGTCACCGACCCACAGGTGCTTGGCGCCGTCGACCCCGACCACCTCGGCCTGGGGCACCGCGGCGAACCGTTCCTTCGCCTCGGGCGGCCGCAGGTAGTCGTCGTGCTCGGGCACCAGCGCGACCAGGGGCCGGCCG
>DATIBI010000161.1:0-7898 GCA_035457605.1 Nocardioidaceae bacterium | reverse complement strand
TGGACGAGTCGGCCTGGCGCACCCCGCCGTTCGCGTTGACCGAGGTAGACGGCCGCTGGTTCGGCCGCGGGGCCGCGGACTGCAAGGGCAACATCGTGGCCCACCTGGCCGCGCTGCGGGCGCTCGGTGACGACGTCCCGGTCAACCTCAAGCTGGTCGTCGAGGGCTCGGAGGAGCAGGGCACCGGCGGGCTCGAGGCCTTCGTGCCACAGAACGCGGACCTGCTGCGCGCCGACGCGATCCTGGTCTGCGACACCGGCAACGCCGCGGTGGGACGTCCCGCGGTCACCGTGAGCCTGCGCGGCATGGTCAACGTCGTCGTGAGGGTGGAGGCCCTCGCTTCGGAGCTGCACTCGGGCATGTTCGGCGGGGCGGCCCCCGACGCCATGGCCGCCCTGGTGGCGATCCTCGCGAGCCTGCGTGACACCGACGGAAACACTACGGTGGCGGGCCTCGACAACACCCAGGAGTGGTCCGGAGAGCCCTACCCGGCGGAACAGTTCCGTTCGGATGCCGGCGTTCTCGAGGGCGCGTTGCTGCTCGGCAGCGGCACCGTCTCGGACATGTTGTGGGCGCGCCCCGCACTCACTGTGCTAGGCATCGACTGCCCCCCTGTCGTCGGGTCCACCGCGGCGATCATCCCCCGAGCCGCGGCCCGCCTGAACCTGCGGATCCCACCAGGTGTCGCCCCGGACCGGGCAAGGCAGGCACTGGCGGAGCACCTGCGGGACGCTGCCCCGTGGGGGGTTCGCGTGACGGTCGAGCACGAAGCGGCCGGGTCGCCGTTCCAGGCGGTGACCGACGGGCCCGCCTATGCCGCGATGAGCGCGGCCATGAAGGAGGCCTTCGGGCGGCCGATGACCACGCTCGGGCAGGGCGGCTCGATCCCGCTGTGCAACGTGTTCGCCGAGACTTACCCCGACGCCGAGATCATCCTCATGGGCGTCGAGGAACCGCTGGCCGCGATCCACGCGCCGAACGAGAGCGTGGACCCCGGCGAGATCTCCCGGATGGCGCTGACCGAGGCCCTGTTCCTGCGGCATCTCGCAGGAGCGGGTGGTTGAGTCAACCCGCTCCCAGGCGTCCACCGCCTCAGAGGCCGTGTCCCCCTCACCGGGTGACCGGCGCCTGCGACGCAGCCGCCTCCTGCGGCTCCGGCACCCGCTGCTGCGGCAGGAGGGGCGGAAGCAGGTCCGCCGCGATCTGCCGCGTGTCGAGCCGGGCGTCCAGCGTCACGGCTGCGTCGATCAGGGAGAGGTGGGTGAACGCCTGCGGGAAGTTGCCGATCTGCTCACCGGTCAGGGCGATCTCCTCGGAGAACAGGCCCACGTGGTTGGCGTAGGTCAGCATCTTCTCGAACACCAGCCGTGCCTCACGGACGTGGCCCGCCCGCGCCAGCGCGTCCACGTAGGAGAACGTGCACAGCGAGAACGTGCCCTCCGAGCCGCGCAGCCCGTCCGGGGAGGCGCTCGGGTCGTACCGGTAGACGAGGCTGTCCGAGACGAGCTCGGAGTTCATCGCGCGCAGCGTCGAGGTCCACATCGGGTCGTACGGCGTCACCATCCCGACCGACGACATGCGCAGCAGCGAGGCGTCAAGCACGGTGGTGCGGTAGTGCTGGACGAAGGCCTGCCGTTGCTGGTTCCAGCCCTTGGTCATCACCTGCTCGTAGATGGCGTCCCGCTGCGTGGTCCAGCGTTCCATCGGGGCGGGTCTGCCGCGGTCCGCCGCCATCCGGATCCCCCGGTCGAGCGCCACCCAGCTCATGACCCGTCCGTAGGTGAAGTTCTCGCGCCCGCCCCGGGTCTCCCAGATGCCCTCCTCGGGCTGGTCCCAGTTGTCGCACAGCCACTCCAGGATGTCGGCGATCGCCAGCCAGCCGGCGTGGCCGATCGGCACCCCGTTCCGGTCCGCGGCGTAGAGGCTGTCCAGCGCCTCGCCGTAGATGTCGAGCTGGAGCTGGTCGGAGGCTGCGTTGCCGATCCGCACCGGCCGCGACCCGCGGTAGCCCTCCCAGTGGTCGAGCACCTCCTCGCCGAGGTCGGGAGAGCCGTCCACGCGGTACATGATGTTCAGCGGGCCGGTCCCGCCCGGTTTCTGCTCCCGCACGCGGTCACGCAGCCATAGCGCGAACGCGGCCGCCTCCTCGCGGAACCCGAGTCCCAGCAGCGAGTACACCGAGAAGGAGGCGTCGCGCACCCAGGTGTACCGGTAGTCCCAGTTCCGCTCGCCGCCGACCTGTTCGGGCAGCCCCGCGGTCGGCGCGGCCACGATCCCACCGCTGGGCGCGTAGGTCATCAGCTTCAGCGTGATGGCGGACCGGTTCAGCACCTCCCGCCAGCGTCCGGTGTACGTCGACCGGGCGAGCCAGTCCTCCCAGAACGCGACGGTCTCCTCGAACAGGCGGCGCACCTCGTCCGGGCGGTACTCACGGACCTGCGAGGCGGGACCGGTCTCGAGCACCATGCCGCGCACGTCCCCGCTCTGCAGCGTGAACTCGGCGTGCACGTCCCCCTCCGGGTCGACCTCCGTCCGGGCAACACGCGGGTCATCCGGCTCACGCACCAGGTGCGCCATGAGCGACGTGGCCCTCCCCTCGAAGACCGCGCCGGCGCTGCTGAGGTTCAGCTTGCTGGTCTCCCGCCCGTAGTCGAAGCGGGGCGCGAGCTCGACGTGGAAGTCCATCCGTCCACGCGTGCACCGCACCATCCTCACGATCCGGTGTCGTTCGGTGCGGACCCGGCTCTGCGTGACCGGCATGAAGTCGACGACCTCACCCACACCGTCCTCGGTCATGAACCGGGTGACCAGCACGGCGGTGTCGGGGAAGTACATCTGCTTGCTGGTGTACGTCGCGGCGGTCGGCCGAACCCGGCAGTGCCCGCCTCGTTCCTGGTCGAGGAGACAGCCGAACACGCTGGGTGAGTCGAACCGGGGGCTGCAGAACCAGTCGATGGTCCCGTCGGTGGCCACCAGGGCAGCCGTCTGCAGATCGCCGATCAGTCCGTGGTCGGCGATCAGGGGGTAGTCAGGCATGACGATCCTGCTCCTGGGAGGGGTCGGGCGGCGCGGTGGCCGCGGGCACGGGTTGCGACTCGGGGTACGGCGGCGTGCCGACCGCTGCCTGGCGCGGGAGAGCCGGCTCTGCGCCCTCCGCGGCGCCGGGGACCGGACGCTCGGTGGTCGCGCCAGCGGTGGCGCCAGGAGTCGTGCCGGCGGTCGCAGCAGCTGTCGCGGGCCGGGCGAGGAACTGGACCACGGCGAGGGCGACGAGGACGAACACCGCCGTCCACAGCACGACCGGCGCGGTCGGCCGCTCCCAGAACGCGAGCACGAGGCCGGCCGCCACGACGACGCCGATCCGCAGGGCCCGGGTGTGCGCGGCGGTCCAGGTGCCCACCCGGCCGGGCTTCCAGCCTGCGGCCTCTGCCCGGCCACCCAGCGCGCCGATGCCCGACGTCAAGGCGCTCCTGGTCTTCACGGCACCCTCGGAGGGACCGGTGAAGAACGCGGCGACGGCGACGACGAGGAACAGCACCGCGACGTAGCGCAGCCCGGTGCGCAGGAACCGGATCAGCGTGTCGAAGACCTCGCCGGCCGCCTCGCGGGACAGCACCACCCCGGGCAACGCGTCCAGGTAGAGCACACGCCCGACGGCCAGCCCGACACCGAGCACCACCATCGATCCGGTCACGCCCAGCGCACCCCGGAACAGCGTGGCGCGTCGGTCACGGGCCACCAGGACGCCGGCGACGAACAGGGCGAGCGTGATGAACGGGAGCCACGTCCCCAGCGCCGAGAGCAGCCGGTAGGCGCCCTGCACCTGGGTGATCGCATCCGAGCTGACCAGCACGAACGACCGGTCCACGGTCGGCACGTTCTCGGCCAGGGTGAAGCCTGCCGCGACGAGCCGGTCCTTGACCTGCTCGATGATCGGCCCGAGGTTCAGCGTGACGGTGCCCTCCTGGGCGCTGAGCACGCCGCCCTGCTCCCCCTCGAGCAGGGTGACGACCTGCTCGTGCGCCACCCGGTTGACCTCCGCCCACACGGTGGCGAACTGAGGGCTGGCGATGATCTTGCCGACCTCCTCGCGGGTGAAGCTCTCCACGCCGTTGGTGATCGGCCCGGCCAGGGCGGGCAGCGCGTCGGACACCCGGGGTGGGACGTTCGGCTGCTGGGCGAGCGCATCGAGGGCCTGCGTGGTGAGCGCCTCCACGTCGACGTACTCCAGCACGGCGTCGGTCACCTCGTTGGCGATCGCGCGCTGCACGTCGGGGTTGTCCGCGAGCGGGGCGACGGTCTCGACGTACCGCTCGGTGTCGGAGACCTGCGTGCTTGCCCACACGGCCGTGACGGACAGCGGCGCGAGGACGCAGGCGAGGACGATGAGCACGGCTGCAGTGACCGAACGCCACCGCCCCGCCTCCCGTGCACGGGAAGGCTGCGCCGGCTGTGGTGCGGTGGCGAGCTGGGACTCGAGCTCGGCGATCCTGGCCCGGAGGCGTTCGACCTCGTTCTCGGTCATCCCGGCCTCACGTCTCCGCGCGCTGCGTGGGGACGCTCGGCTCCTCGGGAAGGGTGAGCCCCAGCGACAGCATGATGTCGGGCGCAGCCGCCACCACCTTCGGCAGCCCGACCTGCGGGGCGACCGCTTGCAGGACGCCGATGATGTCCTCGGCGGAGACGCCGGTGGCGACCGCGTTGGCGACCTGCCAGAGGTACGACGCCGGTGGCGCACCCAGCGCGATCAGCGCAGCGATCTTGACCAAGGCGAAGGTGCGAGCATCGAGGCCGCTGGCCTCTCGCTCGGCCTCTTGGATCAACCCGAGGGCGGTGAGGACCTCCAGGTCGCCGGTGGCGATCCCGGACAGGGCCGCGTGGGCCTCGGTGCTCACCTGCGCGGACATGGTGGCATGTTCGGACATGGGTCCTCCCAGGGACAGGAATCGGGCTTCAGCGTGTGCGGGATCAGTAGTCCGCGGTCTTCATCTCGGCGCCGTGCGCGATGAGCGCGTAGATCACCACGACGTCGAGCGCGATGACGAGCATGGACCACAGCGGGTAGGCGGGCAGGAACGCGAGGTTCACGATCGAGCTGAGCAGAGCCAGCCCGACACCCACGACCCGCGCCCACATCTGACCGGCCATGATGCCGAAGCCCGCGGCGATCGCCAGGGCGCCCAGCGCCAGGTGGGTCCAGCCCCATGCGGTGAAGTCGACGCTCACCAGCAGCTGGTCGCTGGTCACGATGTAGAAACCGTCGTCGAAGAGCGCGGTCAGGCCGGCGATGACCTGGAAGGCGCCGACCATGATCAGCATCATTGCGCCGAAGGTGAGCCAACCGGTCCACGCGCTCGACACGGGCTCGCTCGGTTCTGTGCCCCGCTGCCGCGGGACCTGTGGCGTGGTTGTCGCCTTTGTCGTCTGGGCCTTCTGTGCCTGGTCGCTCATGTCAGTCCTCCTGGTAGCAACGACTGCTGGCACGACCACACTCCGTCGCCCTCGCGCGGGGCGCATCATCCTCCGTGCATGAAGCCGCGGCGTCGGCTGTTCACCCGGCGCGGATGACGACAGCACGGCCACCGCGCGCGACGGTGGGACTGCTGTCGACCACGAGAGGCTGGTCTGTCATGCGCCGAGACGCCGACGCCGCTTACCGGCAGCTGCCGGATCACGTGCGCCGTCGGCTCGCGATCGGCTCCCTGCTGCGCTCGGTCGCAGTAAGCCTGGTGATCCTGGTCGGCTACTTCACGGTCCCCGTCTCCCGGGACCCGCAAGGCCCGACGTTGGTCGGCCTGCTGCTCGGGATCGGAGTGGTCGCGCTGGTCTTCGTGCTGCAGCTGCGGGCGATCACCCGCTCGCCCTACCCACGGGTCCGGGCCATGGGCGCAGTTATGACCTCGGCGCCGCTGTTCCTCGCGGTGTTCGCCTCGACGTACTACCTGCTCGAGCGAGCCAGCCCGGGCAGCTTCTCCGAGCCGTTGACCCGGCTCGACGCGCTGTACCTGACGCTGACCACCTTCGCCACGGTGGGCTACGGCGACATCACCGGGGTGACCCAGACCGCCCGCGCACTGACCATGGTGCAGATGGTAGGCAACATCATCCTGGTCGGGCTGATCGCCCGCCTGCTGGTCAACGCCGTGGAGACCGGGCTGGCCCGTCAACAGGGTTCTGAAGAGAACGGGTAGCCAGGCTGCGACCCGCCACCGGGCGACCGGCCACCGGGCGCCCGGGCTCGACGGCCACGACCCCGTCCACGTCGAGGCCGCGCTTGTCGAGCGTCTCCACGAGCTCGTCGATCTGCTGGTCCCGTCCCGGAGCCGTGCGCACGATCGTGTAGATCCGCGCCGCGCAGGGGCGACCCTGCCGCAACGCGTGGCGCAGAGCCGGCCCCAGGGCGCCCACGACGGTGACCTCGTAGAGAGTGGACTCCTGTCCGGAGTGGAACATCACGACTCCTCGGTCTCGAGATCTGCGTCGTGCTCGACCTGCCGTGGACCGGGCTGCGCGGGGATATCGGGCTGCGCGGGGACGTCGGGCTCGGAGACCCTGCGCACCTCGACGATCTCGAGCCCGTAGGCGCGCAGACGCTGCAGGAAGCCGTGCAGGGCTGCCTGGTCCACGAACCGGCCGCTGAGCACGGTGCGCATCTCGTGCTCGGCGACGTCGACGTCGCCGAGCTCGTCGAGCAGCTCGCCGGTAGGAACCCAGCCGGTGATCCGGATCTCGTACGTGCGGTCAGCCATGCCGTTCGGTGTCCCAGGTGGAGGGGGAAAGAACGGTTCCATGACATCCCGGGACCCGGCGTCCCTGCCTCACCCGAGGTGGATGAACGGCAATGTGCCAGGGACGCTCAGGCTTGGAGAAGGCCGAGCTCGCGTGCCTTCCTGACCGCCGCGTTGCGCCGGCTCACCCCGAGCTTGCGCAGGATGCTGCGGATGTGGGTGCGCACGGTGTTCACCGAGATGAACATGGTCCGGGCGATCTCCTCCGTGGTGAGCAGCTCGGCCAGGTGCTCCAGGATCTCCCGCTCCTTGGCAGTGAGCCGCTCGACCATCTCCGGCGCGTCCGGGGGGCCCCCTCCGACGGACCCGGCCGGCGAGCGCGCCTCCGGCTCCGCCACCGTCAGCCAGCGGCCCTGGGCCTTCACGTGCGGGTCGTGCTCCCCGAGCCGGCGGACCGGGCCGGGCGCCTCGAGGAAGGGGCGGCGAAGGCTCTCCGGCCGCGCCAGGCGCAGTGCCTTGAGGACATCGCTGCGGGCCCTGTCCGCCGAGCAGGGCCGTGGGATTCCCGACGCCTCGAGCAGCAACGCCGCCACCCGGGTCCGCAGCGGCGCCGGGTTCGCCTGTGCCCGGGCGAGGGCGCGTGCCGAACCTGCGGCTTCCCCCCTGGCTGCCAGAACCCGGGCGGACAGCAGGGCGACGTCGAACCCGTCGGGGACACGCACCGCCTCCAGCTGCCGCTGCGCCAGGTCCACGTCCTCGGCCTGCAGCAGTGTCGCCGCGGTCTCCACCCGAAGCCGGTCGATCAGCCAGGCGTCACCGGGGGCCAGGTCGGACAACACCTTCTCCAGGACGGCGAGCGCGTCGGGGACCTGACCCCGCGCCCGGAGGAGCCCGGAGCGAACCTGGGCGAGCAGCCCACGCCACACCGGGTTCTCGGTCGCCAGCAGAGGCCTCGACGCCTGCTCGAGGTGTGCGTCGACAGCGTCGAGGTCGTACTGCTCCAGCGACACCAGGGCCATTCCGAGGGCAGCGGCCGGGGAGCGGCGCTCCGAGGGCAGGCCGATGCGGTCGGCGACCGCCGCGGCCTCCGCCGCCGTACGTCGCGCGAGCTCCAGCTCACCCACGATCGCCTGGACCATGGCCAACTGGCCCAGTGCGGCCTGCTCGATC
>DATIBI010000160.1:0-4147 GCA_035457605.1 Nocardioidaceae bacterium | reverse complement strand
ACGGCTGTCCGGTGGCTGTCCAACCGCCCTCCACCCGGTCCACCACGACCTCGGGGCGAGCCGGCCACTCGGTCCGCCACTGGGACATCAGCCGGACGCAGGCCTCCTTGACCTCCTCAGGAGCAGGGGCGTCCCGCGCGAACATCGCCGCGACGGTCTCCCGCCACTCCGGAGCGTCGGCGTACACCAACGCCCGACCGGGAGCATGGGCCTCGTCGACCGGGATCCGCCCGCGCGAGCCGAACGCTCCCCCGGGCCACATCTTGCGGGGCTCCACCACATGCACCTGCCCGCGCAGCATCCTCGTCACCGCAGCCACCGTCCCGGCCGACGGTTCCCCGGCCAGGGCGTCGGGTAGCTCGCCGCGGCAGACCGAGCAGCGGCCGCACGGCTCCGCCGTCGGGTCGTCGAGGGACTCCTGGAGCAGCTGCATCAGGCAGCGCTCGCCCCGCGTGTAGGCGCGCATGATCTCGGCCTCGCGCCGGCGCACCGCGACGATCCCGTCGTAGTGGTCGGCGTCGTAGGACCACGGCTGTCCGGTGGCTGTCCAACCGCCCTCCACCCGGTCCACCACGCCGTCGACCGCGAGCTGCTTGAGCATGAGCTCCACCCGACCGCGGCGCACCCCGGACTGCGCCTCGACCGCGGCGACGCTGACCGGATCGCCCTCGGGGACCACGGCGAGCACCCGCTCCACCTGTTCTGGTCGCGGGATCGTCGCGGTCGCGAAGTAGTCCCACACGCCGGCGTCGGCCTCCGACGGCAGGAGCACCGCGTGGGCGTGCTCGATGGCGCGGCCCGCGCGGCCGACCTGCTGGTAGTACGAGACCGGCGACGGCGGCGCTCCCACGTGGATCACGAAGCCGAGATCGGGCTTGTCGTAGCCCATGCCCAGCGCCGAGGTCGCCACCAACGCCTTGAGCCGGTTGTCCCGCAGGGCGTCCTCGAGCTCGTGCCGGCGCGTGGCCTCGAGCTGTCCGGTGTAGGCGGCGACCGGGACAGCGTCCCCGTGCACCTCGCGGATCGCGGCGGTCAGCCTCTCGGCGTCGGCGACCGTGAGCGTGTAGACGATGCCCGAACCGGTCAGGCGCGGCAGGTGGTCCACCACCCAGGCGTAGCGCTCCAGGGGGCTGAGCCGGTCCACCACCGACAGCTCCAGGCTGGCGCGGGCAAGCGCACCTCGCAGCACCAGCGTCGACTCCCCCAGCTGTGCCGCCACGTCGTCGGTGACCCGGGCGTTGGCGGTGGCGGTCGTGGCGAGCACGGGCGTGTCCGGGTTGAGCCTCTGCAGCACGTCGGACACCCGCCGGTAGTCCGGCCGGAAGTCGTGGCCCCAGTCCGACACGGCGTGGGCCTCGTCGATCACCAGCAGGCCGAGGTTCCCCGCGAGCCCGTCCAGCACGCGGCGGCCGAAGCCGGGGTTGGCCAGCCGCTCCGGCGACACCAGCAGCACGTCCAGCTCGCCGGCGCGCAGGGCGGACTCGATCGCGGACCAGTCGTCGATGTTGGAGGAGTTCAGCGTCGCGGCACGGAGGCCAGCCCGCGCCGCGGCGGCGACCTGGTCACGCATCAGCGACAGCAGCGGCGAGACCACCAACGTCGGCCCGTAGCCCTCGCTGCGCCGGATGGCGGTCGCGGCCCAGTAGACCGCTGACTTGCCCCACCCCGTCGCCTGGACGACCAGGACCCGGGCGGCTGCCTCACTCAGCGCCGCCACGGCCGTGGCCTGGTCGTCGCGGAGCCTCGCGTCGGGGCCGGCCATCGCGGCGATCACCCGGCCGGCGACCGCGGCCCGGTCCGCGGAGAGTCCTACGGTCGTCGTACCCAGGTTTCCGTCTGGCGAGGTCATGACCGCGACCCTACGCACCGGCACCGACGTAGTCGGTCCGTCGCGTCGGGTGGAGGCGAGGGCGTTGGCAGCACAGGCGTGCTACCAACGCTCACGACCACCTCTTGGCGAACGAGGCGGTCGTCGCCCTCACGCGGGGTCGATGATCGACAGCCGCTCGGCGAGGTAGAGGAAGGCAGCCGCGAAGTCGTTCTCGGCGGTCTCCTGGCGCACCCTGGACCAGTCCACCTGCTCACGCAGGGCCCGCGCAACGGGAAGCATCCGGCCGAAGTCGCACGCGTGCTCGTCCATCGCCGTGAGCTTCTGCACGAGCAGCTCGGTGCCCGACAGAACGGGCATCACCACCGACAGGACCTCGATCTCGTCGGCGTCCTCCACCACGGCGCGAGTCGCGGGAGTCCCCGCGTCGCGGAAGATGATGTCGACCATCGCGTCGTCGGAGAAGACCTTGAACAGCCAGTCCTCAGGCGGCTGCACGACCTGGAAGCCCTCCTGGGCGAGGTACTCGGCGGCCTTGGCGGAGTCCTCGTCGGCCACCATGAAGTCCACGTCGTGCTCGGGCTCCGGGCCACCCCGCGCCCACACGGCGTACCCGCCGATCAGGGCGAACGGGATGCCGCTCTCCTTGAACGCGACCGCGACCCGCTTGAGCGCCTCGCGAAGGTTCTCCTGCTCCTCCAAAGCCATGGCTCAGGACTACCCATCCGGACGAAGGACTAACGAACCGCCACATGGGGAACGAGTTCCGCATGCGTGTCGCAACCTTCAACATCCTGAACGGGCGCTCCCCCGCCGACGACAAGGTCGACATCGAGCGCTTCGCCGCCGCGGTCAAGTCGCTCGACGCCGACGTGCTCGCGCTCCAGGAGGTCGACCGCAACCAGCCGCGCTCAGCCAACGCTGACCTCACCGCGGTCGCCGCCGAGGCCATGGGCGCGGTCGAGCACCGGTTCGTCGCCGCTCTAGCGGGCAGCCCGGGAGCGACCTGGATGGCGGCGACCGGCGACGAGCAGCCGGACGCGGCCGCGTACGGGATCGCGCTGCTGAGCAGGTACCCCGTCGCCTCCTGGGAGGTGATCCGCCTCGCAAGCACGCCGACGCGGGTGCCCATGTGGTTCCGCGGCAGCCGCCGACCGGTGCTGGTGCGCGACGAACCGCGGGTGGCCGTCGCCGCAGAGGTCGAGACCCCGAGAGGTCAGCTCACGGTGGTCAACACGCACCTGTCGTTCGTCGACTGGTGGGGGCGGCACCAGCTCCGAACGGTGATGAAGTCCATCGAGGCCGCGGACCCGCTCGTCCTGCTCGGCGACCTCAACATGTCGCTGGCCCGGGCGCGGGCGATCACTGCCCTCACCCCGCTTGCCGAGGGGCCCACGTTTCCGGCACACGGACCGCGCGAGCAGATCGACCACGTGATGGCCCGCGGTGACGTCGGGCGGGTGGTGGCGACCGCGGCGCACGACCTGCCGCTCTCGGACCACCGGGCGCTGTCGGTCGACCTCGCCTGAGGTCAACAGGTCGACCTCACTGGGTCGTCTTCGCCAGGACCGCTCCATCGGCGCCCAGGAAGGTGACGGCTGAGATCGGATCGGTGACCGACACCCACCACAAGGTCGCGCCGTCGACCGCTCCCGCAGCTGTGGCGTGTGCCTCGACGGTGTGGACACCATCGGCGAGCGTCACCACCACTCGCGCGGCCCTCGGCGGGGCGCCGCCCAGGACGAGCTCCCGCGGGCGCCCCTCGTCGAGCACGAGGAACGTGCTGATCGTCGGCGGCGACTGCACGAGGTCGAGTCCGGACCGGAAGATGTACCTCTCGCCCGCGTGCTCGATGAGGAGCGTGCCCTTGCAGTTGGCGACACCGGGCCAGCGCGTGCAGGCGAACGTCAGGTTGCCGACGTCGTCGTACACCTGGTCCGCCGTACCGACGTTCGCGAGCCAGCCGGGCACCTTTCCACCGGAGGGCAGGTAGCCCGGCTGAGCCAGGCCACGGACACCCAGGTCGATGACCGGGGCAACCACCAGGTCGGGACTGATGGCGCCGGTCCAGAGGATGCCGCGGTTGGCGGACGCGGGTATGACGACGATCCCCCCGGTCTCGAACGCGCCGGGCGCCTTCTCCAGCACACGCTGAGCGGCTGTGGTCAGCGTCGGGTCTCGGTCCCGACCCCCGTGCCCCACGACGCCGAGCGCCGCCGCGAGGGCGGGGCCGGCGATCACGGCGAGCGTGGCGACGACAGCGGCGACAACCACCAGCCGCTGGTGCCGGCTGTGCTCCGCTGCCCCCCGAGCGTCGTG
>DATIBI010000159.1:0-6429 GCA_035457605.1 Nocardioidaceae bacterium | reverse complement strand
GCGAGCGTCGCGATGCCCCAGGCCGCGACGGCGGCGAACATCGCGTCGGCCGAGACTGCCTGCCAGACGGCCACGGGGCCGAGCACCAGGAAGGGCAGCGCCGTCCTCGCCGCACGCTCGGCGTCCAGTGCCCGCGCCGTGACGAGGACCGCGAGCGGGGTGGTGGCGGCGACCGCGGTGACGACGAGCCCGGCGGTGAGCCCGCTGCCCAGCCCGACCCGCACCAGGCCGACGAAGAAGAGCAGCGCGCCGGGTGGGTGGCCGGCGATGTGCACCGGCCAGTTGTCGGGGTGGGCGTAGGGGATCCGGTCGACGTACTCCTCGAGGGTCGCCCGGAAGTCGGTCGTCGTCCGCGCCGTGCCGAGGTACTCGTACTCGTGGTCCAGGATCCGCGCGATCCCGGCCTCACCGTCGACCAGCGCCAGGGGCAGCATCCAGCCGAGCCCGCACACCCAGGTCACCGGGAGGAGCCACCTCCAGGGCAGTCGGCCGGCGAGTGCTGCTCCCTGCCAGGCCCCGAGCGCCGCCACGACCACGGCCAAGGCGGTCCCCGGACCCACCCGAGGGCGCCACTGCGCGTGCAGCGGCGGGAACCACCGGACCCGGACGTCCCACCCGGTCACCACCGGGACCGCCATGGCCAGCGCGAGCAGGGAGAGGGCAACCAACAGGCCCCAGAGAGGCGCACGCGTTCCGGCGCGCTCCGAGGCAGAGACGCCGACCACGGCCTGGGGCATGGCCCGACTCTAGGAGTACAGGGCACACCGGGTCCCTGCTCCGGGCCTCCGTCAGGATTTCGTAAGAGCTGACGGCCCCGTAGAGGGGTCAAGTGTCCCTAGCGTGGGCGGCATGACAGCTACCTGTGAGCTCGTACTCCCGTGCAGGGACGAGGCGGCTGCGCTACCGGGGCTCCTCACGCTCGTCCCCGCCGAGCTCGACGTCATCGTCGTGGACAACGCCTCGTCCGACGGCACCGGGGAGGTTGCGAGGCGCGGCGGCGCTCATGTGGTCCGGGAGGAACAGCTCGGGTACGGCGCTGCCGTCCACGCGGGTGTCCTCGCCGCACGGGCGGAGTGGGTCGCGGTGATGGACGGTGACGGCTCACTCGACCCACGCGAGGTATTGCCCCTGCTGCGGTGCGTGCAGCGGGGCGAGGCGACCATGGCCGTCGGCAGGCGCCGCCCGTCGGCTCCGGGCGTCTGGCCCTGGCACGCGCGGGCCGGCAACGCAGCGGTACTCGGGTGGCTGCGCCGGCGCACCGGCCTGTCGCTGCACGACATCGCGCCGGTGCGCGTGTGCAGGCGCGAGATGCTGCTCGACCTCGGCGTCCGTGACCGCCGCTTCGGATACCCGGTCGAGCTGCTGGTCAGAGCAGATCAGGCCGACTGGCGACTCCGCGAGATGGATGTGGCATACCGCCCGAGGGCGGCGGGCACCCGGTCCAAGGTGTCCGGCTCGGTGCTCGGCTCCCTGCGAGCGGCACGTGACTTCGCTCGGGTCCTGCCGTGAGAACGCCCGTGGTCCTGGTGATGGCGAAGGCCCCGGTCGAGGGCAGGGTCAAGACCAGACTTGCAGCGTCCGTGGGCGACGAGCACGCAGCGCGTCTCGCGTGCGCGGCGCTCCTCGACACCCTGGACGTGTGCGAGGAGGCCTTCGGCGCTGGCCGGTGCCACCTCGCGATGGGGGGAAGGCTCGAGGAGGTGCACCCGCGGGAGGCCCGGCAGCTCGACGGGAGGCTCGACGGGTGGACGGTGCTTCCCCAGCGTGGGTCCGGCTTCGGCGAGCGGCTGGAGCTCGCGCACCGGGACGTGCACGCGATGGCCGGAGCGGCCGTCGTACAGATCGGGATGGACACCCCACAGGTCGAGGCCGACCTTCTGGGCGAGGTGGCGGCGCGAGTCGCTCCGGGCGAGCCCGTCCTCGGGTTGGCCCACGACGGCGGCTGGTGGGTGCTCGCGTCGCCCGAGGCCGGCGACGTGGCCGGTCTGAGGCGCGTGCCCATGTCCGCCCCGGACACGGGCCTGGCGACCCTGGCCCTGCTCACCTCATCGGGAGCCGCCGTCGTGCTGGCTCCGGTGATGCGCGACGTGGACGACGCGACGGACGCCGCGTTCGTCGCAGCCCGCGCCCCGCAGACGCACTTCGCTCGGACGTGGCGCGCGCTCGCCGGCGAGACGGGGGAGCAGAGCCCATGACGACGCTGACCGACGACTCGGCCATCGAGGTCTTCGCCGATGCGCTCGAGGGTGCGCCGTGCACAGTCAGCGGCCTCGACGCGATCCCCACGCCGGTGCCGGTCGACCGGTGGCGCGGTGAGGCGGACCGAAGTGACCGGGCGCTCCTGGCTCACTGCCTCTCGCCAGCGATCGACCTCGGCTGCGGCCCGGGTCGAATGGCAGAGACCCTCGCCCGGGAAGGGGTCAGTGTGCTCGGCGTGGACCTGGCCCCGCAGTCTGTCGCGCTGGCTCGCGCGCGAGGAGTGGACGTGCTCCGCACAGACGTCCTCGGACCGCTGCCGCAGGAGGGAGCCTGGTCGAGCGTCCTCCTCGCCGACGGCAACATCGGCATCGGCGGGGACCCGGCCCGCCTGCTCCGGCGCGCCCGCCGGCTGCTCGCTCCCGGAGGCGTCGTGGTGGTCGACCTCGCACCCCCCGGCACGGGTCTCGCCGTCGGCCGGGTCCGCCTCCATGCCGGCGGCCGAACGTCGGGCTGGTTCCCGTGGGCCGTCCTCGGCGCGGACGCGGTGAGGGACGTGGCCTCGTCGGTGGGTCTGTCGGCCTGCGACCTGCATTTGCACGACGGCCGGTGGTTCGCGGTGCTTGCTCGCGATGAGGTGCCCACGCCATGCCTCAGCTGAGGCTCCCCGTCCCCCACGAGACGGACTTCAGCTCGCGGTTGCGGGGGCCGGAGGTGGCGTCGCGGGTCGGGCTCTGGCTCGGCATCTGCTTCGCGGTGGCCTTCTTGACCGGCGTCTACAGCCACCTTGCGCAGGCGGCCTACCCGGTGCTGCCGCTGCCCACGCGGCCGGCATGGCTCTACCGGGTCACCCAGGGCGCGCACGTCGCGGCCGGGACCGCAGCAGTCCCTCTGCTGCTGGTGAAGCTGTGGACCGTCTACCCCAAGCTGTTCGTGCGTCCACCGCGCGAGCGGAGGGCGCTGCTCCTGCACGGCCTCGAGCGCGCGTCCATCGGGGTGCTCGTCGCAGGGGCGGTCTTCCAGCTCGCGACCGGGCTGGCGAACGCCAGCCAGTGGTATCCGTGGACCTTCTCCTTCCGAGCCACCCACTACGCCGTCGCCTGGTTGACGATCGGAGCGCTTCTCGTGCACATCGGTGTGAAGCTGCCGGTGATCACCCGGGTGTTGCGCACGGACGTGGACGACGTACGGGGCGTCCCCGGCCCGGGGACCGCCTCACCCAGGCTCTCTCGCCGTGGCCTGCTCCGCACCACCTGGGTCGCGGCCGGGCTGGCCGTCCTGACCACGGCCGGGTCGTCCGTCCCGTTGCTTCGGCACGTGTCGGTGTTCGGGGTCCGCTCCGGCGACGGGCCGATGGGGGTGCCGATCAACAAGTCGGCCCGGGCAGCGGGGGTGACCGCCTCGGCGCTCGCCGTGGACTACGCCCTCACACTCTCGGCCGGCAACGAGGTGCGGCGGCTGAGCCGTGCCGAGCTCGAGCAGCTCCCGCAGCACACCGCCGCGCTGCCGATCGCCTGTGTGGAGGGCTGGAGCGCCAGCGGCGAGTGGACCGGTGTCCGGGTGCGCGACCTCATGTGCATGGTCGGCGGCTCGACGGACCAGGCGGTGCTGGTCACCTCGCTCCAGGAGTCCGGCCCCTTCCGGCAGACGCGGTTGCCCGCAGGCTTCGTGGCGGACGAGCACACGCTGCTGGCACTTCGTCTGGACGGGGAGCCGCTGAGCCTCGACCACGGCTACCCCTGCCGGCTGATCGCGCCGAACCGGCCCGGTGTATTGCAGACCAAGTGGGTCGCCTCGCTGGCGGTGGAGACATGAGTGGCGTCCGCGTGGTCCTCCTCGCGCTCGGAACGGTCCTGGGCGCCGTGGGTGCGGTCGAGCTGCTTGCCGGGGGACCTCGAGACACGCTCGCCGCGGCCGTGTGGCTGACCGCTGGGGTGGTACTTCACGACTTCGTGCTCGCGCCGCTGGTCGTCGCACTCGGCGTGCTCGCGACGAGGCTGGTGCCTGCGTGGGCCGTACCCCCTACGGTGGCCGCGGCGGTCGTACTCGGCTGCGTGACGTTGATGGCCGTTCCCGTGCTGGGTCGCTTCGGCGCGCGTCCGGACAACGCGACGTTGCTCGACCGGCCCTACGTCGCGGGATGGCTGGTCTTCGCGGGTCTAGTGTTGGGCTACGCCTTCGGGTGGGCGTTCGTGCGACTCCGTGGCGGAGGTGGGCAGTAGTGCCGAACGTGCTCGTCGTCGACGACGACCACACCGTGCGCGAGGTCGTGGTCTCCTACCTGCGCGCCGGCGGGCACCAGGTGGTCGAGGCCGCGGACGGCGAGTCGGCCCTGGCGGCGATGCGCGACGCCCGTGCCGACCTGGTGGTGCTCGACCTCATGCTGCCGGGCATCGACGGTCTCGAGGTCTGTCGGCGGCTCCACGAGGCCGGAGACGTCCCGATCATCATGCTCACCGCCCTCGGCGAGGAGGCCGACCGCGTCGTGGGGCTCGAGCTCGGCGCCGACGACTACGTCACCAAGCCGTTCAGCCCACGGGAGCTTGTGTTGCGGGTGGACTCAGTGCTGCGTCGGGTGCATCGTGGTCTCGAGCCGGACGAGGCGGTGGTGACCGACGGCGACCTGGTCATCGACCCGGCCCAGCACGTGGCCACCCTTGCCGGAGGACGGCTTGTGCTCACCGTGCGCGAGTTCGATCTGCTCAGGTTCCTGGTCTCCCACGCCGGGGTGGCCTGGTCCCGGGAGCTGCTGTTGCGCGAGGTGTGGGGCTGGTCGTTCGGCGACCAGTCCACGGTCACGGTCCACGTCCGGCGACTGCGGGAGAAGGTCGAGGAGGATCCGACCCGACCACGTCGCCTGGTCACCGTGTGGGGAGTCGGCTACCGGTGGGAGCCGGCGTGAGCCGGGACACTTGGCTCGTGCTCGCGATCGCAGTCGGCTGGTCTGCTGCGGTCGGCTTCATCGGGGTGCTGGTAGCGAGGACGCTGCGGCGGCGGTCGATCCGCTGGGCCGCGGTGCTCTTGACCCTCGTCGCAGTGGGAGGCGTCGTGGCCGGTGTGGTGGGGACCGCCCGAGCCATGTTCCTGTCCGAGCACGACCTCCAGGTCGTCGTACTGGTCTGCCTGGCCTCCGGTGCGGTGACGGCGGGCTTCGCACTGTGGCTTGGCCAACGCGTGGTCGCGTCCGCGCAGACCCTCCGCGACGCGGCCCGCAGGTTCGGCGAGCGAGGTGAGCTAGTCGGTACGACGGAGGGTCCGCTGGAGTTCGACGCGGTCGCCCGCGAGCTCGCCCGGAGCAGCGACCGGCTGCTCGAGGCGGCCGAGCGGGAGCAGCTGCTCGAGAGCTCGCGCCGGGAGCTGGTCGCCTGGGTCTCCCACGACCTGCGCACCCCGCTCGCACAGATCCGGGCGATGGCCGAGGCGCTCGAGGACGGCATCGCCGAGGACCCTTCCCGTTACCACGCACAGATGCGGAGCCAGGTGGACCGCATGGTGCGCATGGTCGACGACCTGTTCGAGCTGTCCCGGATCAGCTCGGGCGCCTTGCAGCTGTCTCAGGAGACTCTGGACCTCGGTGACGTGGTGAGCGAGGCGATCGCGGGCGCGGCTCCCGTCGCCGAGGCGAAAGGGGTGCGCATCGACGGTGCGGTCGAGACCGGCGCGCTCGTGCAGGGTGACGCTTCGGCGCTTGCCCGGGTGGTGGGCAACCTGGTCATGAACGCCGTGCGGCACACCCCGCAGGACGGCGTGGTCGAGATCCGCGGCCGCACCGACTCGGGGGCGGTCGAGCTGGTGGTCGCGGACGAGTGCGGCGGCATCCCGGACCCCGAGCTCGACCGGGTCTTCGACGTGGGGTGGCGGGGCAGCCACTCCCGCACTCCTAACTCCAGCACCGGGGCAGGTCTCGGGCTGGCGATCGTCCGCGGCCTCGTCGAGGCACACCTAGGGACGGTGGCGGTCGCCAATGCAGGAGAAGGCTGCCGGTTCGTCGTCCGGCTGCCCGGCTGAGCACCCTCCGCAAGCCACGGCCGCCAGGGTCAGTGGAAGCACCGGCCGGCGCCGAGCCTCGCCAGGCCCTGCCGGTCCCCGGGACCGAGGTCGGTCCGCCCGGTGTTCTCCGGGTACATCAGCTCGCCCGGGTCGTCGACGTGGTCGAGACCGACCAGGTGGCCGAGCTCGTGCACGACGATCGCGCGGACCTGCTCCACCCCTCGTGGGCGTGCCACGATCTCC
>DATIBI010000158.1:0-11600 GCA_035457605.1 Nocardioidaceae bacterium | reverse complement strand
CGACCACGAAAGCGCCGGCCTCGAGCGGGTTGGTGCCGCCGTTGGCGGTGATCATGCAGATCACGTCCCGGTGCGCGTCGGACTTGCCGGAGCCGGGACGCCAGCCGGAGTACACGCTCAGCGCGTCCGCGACGCCGAGGCCGGGCCGCTCCCCGATCAGCAGCAGCACCACGTCGGCCCCGATGATGTCGTTGACGTCGTTCATCACCCCGACCCGCGCGTAGCGGACGAAGAACGGCGTGCCCATGCTGAACCCGGCGCTCTTCACCCCCTGCTCGATCACCGGGTAGATCTGCGGCAGGTTGTTGGTCACCGCGGCCGCGGACAGCCCGTCCCCGACCACGACCTGGACCTGCGGGTTCTTCGTGCACCGCTCGGCGACGGTCTTCTTCGCCTCGTCGTCGAGCCGGCGGCCGAGGTCCGGGCGCAGCAGGTACTCGTCGTGGTTGGTCACCTGGGTCTGCACGGTGAACATCCCGAACTGCTCGAGCACCTCGTGCGGCACGTCGCCGAAGATCGCGTCCTGGGTGACCGCGTGGTCGGCGCCGAACAGCAGCACGGTGTTGGTGCGCGGGCGCGGTCCGGCGCGGCCGACGGCGAGGCGGGCGTACGTCGACGAGGCGAGGTTCTTCAGGCCGGCGGCGTTGATCGGGTCGACCACACCGATCCGCCGGCGCTCCTCGGGAACGGTTGGGTCGGGCACGTCGATGTCGCCGGACCCCGTCGACCCGCTCGTGCCCGTCGACCCACCGGAGCCGGACCCCGTCGACCGGGTCGTCCGCTCCGCCCCGTTGGCCGGCGTGCCGACCTCGGCCGGTCGGCTCGCCGGCGAGGACGCGGGGGCGGCCGCCGTACCGCCCGACGTACCAGTCGAGGACCCTCCCGACGCCGACTCCGCACCGCGGGCCCGGCCCAGCTCGGCGAGCACGTCCTCGACGATGCTGCGGATCTCGTTCGTCGACACCACGCTCACGCCCACCACCTCACCGGCTCAGGAAGAAGGAGGCGTCGCCCGCCTTCTCGGTCAGTCGGCCGTCGCGGAGCAGTCCGATGTCCTCCATCCACGCCTCGAACTCCGGGAGCGGGCGCAGGTTCAGCAGCTGCCGCAGGCTCGGCGCGTCGTGGAAGCTCGAGCTCTGGTAGCTGAGCATCGAGTCGTCGCCCATCGGGATGCCCATGATGTAGTTGACGCCGGCGGCGCCGAGGAGCACCGCGAGGTTCTCAAGCTCGTTCTGGGTGGAGCGGGCGTGGTTGGTGTAGCAGACGTCGGCGCCCATGGAGATCCCGGTGAGCTTGCCCATGAAGTGGTCCTCGAGCCCGGCGCGGGTGATCTGGGTGGCGTCGTAGAGGTACTCGGGCCCGATGAACCCGACGACGGTGTTGAGCTGGAACGGGTCCCACCGCTTGGCGAACCCGTAGCAGCGGGCCTCCATCACCACCTGGTCCGCGCCGTGGTGCGCGTCGGCGGAGAGCTCGGCGCCCTGACCGGTCTCGAAGTACATGAAGTTCGGTCCGGTCGCGACGGAGTACCGCTTCGCCAGGGCGTAGGCCTCGTCGAGCATCTCGGTGTGGATGCCGAAGGACTCGTTGCCCTTCTCCGACCCCGCCAGGCTCTGGAACACCAGGCCGACAGGGGCGCCCTTGCGCATCGCCTCCATCTGCGTCGATACGTGTGCGAGCACGCAGTTCTGGGTGGGGATCTCCCACCGGGTGATCACCTCGTAGGTCATCTCCAGCAGCTGCGCGACGCTGCCGAGGGAGTCGTCGGAGGGGTTGATCCCGATCACGCTGTCCCCGGAGCCGAAGCTCAGGCCCTCGTAGATCGCCGCCCGGATCCCCTCCACGGAGTCGGTCTGGTTGTTGGGCTGGCAGCGGGACCCGAGCGTGCCGGGCAGGCCGATCGTGTTGGTGGCGTGCTTGACCACGCGGATCTTGCTGGCCGCCAGCATCAGGTCCATGTTCGACATCAGCTTGGTGACCGCGGCGACCATCTCCGAGGTGAGCCCGTTGCTGAGCCGCTTGATCATGTCCTCGGTGGTGGTGTCCGCGAGCAGCCACTCGCGCAGCTCGCCGACCTGCATGCCCTTGATCTCGGCGTAGACGGCCTCGTTGACCGCGTCGTCGATGACCCGGGTGACCTCGTCCTCCTCGTAGGGCACCGCCGGGTTCTGCCGCAGCGTCTCCAGGGTCACCTCGGACAGCACGAACCGGGCCGCCATCCGCTCGGCGGCGGACTCCGCGGCGACCCCGGCGAGCTGGTCGCCGGACTTCTCCTCGTTGGCCTTGGCCAGCAGGTCCTTGATGTCGCGGAACTGGTAGCGGGTGCCGAACAACGTCGCAGCCAGCTTCATCGGCGACCCCCTCGGGGCCGGTCGTACGCGGAGGCGGGGAGCTCAGTCATAGAACACCAACGTCTTGATGGACAGCGGGACCGCGCGACCGTCCAGGACGGGCAGGCCGATGTCGATGAAGTCGCCCTCGCCGAGCCCGACCTGGTCGATCACGACCAGCGGCAGGCCCGGCCGGATCGTCTGGATGGTCTGGCCGAGCACCTGGGCGTAGTCATGCTGGAGCACCAGCACCAGCGGACGGTCGCTGTGCCCGGTGTCGTGGTAGTCGACGATCTCCGACGCCACCGCCTGCAGCGCGGAGTACCCGAGCTCCTGCGGCAGGTCCACCACGATCGCGGCCTGCGCGTCCTCCTCCAGGTCCCACCGGGCCAGGGCGTCGCGGACGGCGCTCGCGAAGGACGGCCCGCCCCCGCGGCCCGGCATGGCCGGGCGGAGCACCGGCAGGTTCCGCAGCGGCAGCAGCTCGCGCGCCACCCAGATCGTCGAGCCGCTCAGCGTGACGGTCTGACCCGCGGCCCCCAGCACCGTGGCGCGCAGCGTCTCCGGGGGCCGGCGCACGGTGAGCCGCTGCAGCCGGTCGTTGCGGCGCAGCGACTCGGCCAGCAGCGGACCGACGTCACCGAAGAGCGCGACCTCCGCGACCGTGCTGACCGGGGTCGGGTCGTAGTAGCAGGCACCGATGCCACCGGTGAGGAACACCGAGGTGGACGCGCCCGCCTCCACCAGCGGCGGGGTCAGTTGCACGCCGTGGCCGACCCGCACCTCCCGCCCGGTGGCGAGGTCGACGACCAGGTCGGCCATCACGTCGCAGAACGCGCGCAGCTGCTCCAGGGTCGCCCGGGAGCCCTCCTTGAGGCCGAGGCCGAGGTCCTCGATGATCGAGCGGCCCGGCGGCGCCACCCGGGTGACGAGCCCGGAGGTGTCGATCTCGGCCTGCCGTCCGCCCACGGCGACCGCCGAGGAGCACAGGTGCCGGCCCATCGTGAAGATCGCCGCGTTCGACGTGCCCCCGCCGATGTCGATGCTGGTCACCTGCTCGTAGTGGTCGCTGGACCAGCGGGCCGCGCCCGACCCGCGGCCGGCGATCTGGGCCTCGGCGTTGGGACCGGCGATGGTGACCACGAAGTCCCCGGCCGCGGCGGAGAGCGCCCGCAGGATCGCGTCGGCGTTCTTCGTCCGGGCGGTCTCGCCGGTGACGATGACCGCGCCGGTCTCGATGGCGTCGGGCGAGATCCCGGCGGCGTCGTACTCCGCGCGCACCAGCGCGGCCAGCGCCTCGGCGTCCACCTCGTCGGGGGCCGCCAGCGGGGTGGCGTGCACGTCCCCGCGCGAGAGCACCGCCTTCTCGTCGACCTGGATCCGGGGCACCTGCCCGGGCCGGGCCACGTCGCGCAGCAGCAGCCGCGAGAACACGACCTGCGTGGTGGTCGTGCCGACGTCGATGCCGACGCTGAGGACCTCGCGCTGCGCGATCGGCATCGCAGGCTCAGCTCTTCCGGAACGTGACGGTGCCGTCGACCTCGAGCGAGTCCAGGATCCCCATGATCACCGCGTCGACCGGTTGCCCGGTGGTCGTCGAGCTGTGCCGGGCGGCGCTGCCCTCGGAGACGATGACCAGCTCGCCGGTGCCCGCGCCGACGACGTCGACCGCGACGAACACCGGCCCGCTGGTCTCGTTGTGCTCGTCCGCCTCGCGGACGAGCAGCAGCTTGTGCCCGACGAGGCTGCCCTCCTTGACGGTCGAGACCGCCGAGCCGACGACCCGCGCGATGCGCATGCAATTCCTCCGTACGTCAGTGCAGCTCGGACTCCGCGGACTCGATCAGCTCGAACTCCTCCTCCGGTGCGGTCGCGACGATGTGGTGACGGCTGTAGAGGCCGAAGTAGGCCAGCGCGATCGCGTAGACGATGGCGGTGACCACCAGCACCCGGGTGTCGACGACGAAGCCCGCGACGAGCGCGATGACCGCGAGGACGAGCGCGATGCCGGTGGTGACCACACCGCCCGGGGTCCGGTACGGACGCTCCAGGTCGGGCTCCCGGAACCGCAGAATGATGTGCGAGGCCATCATCATCACGTAGGAGATCGTCGCTCCGAAGACCGCGACCAGGATCAGCAGGTCGCCCTCGTTGAGCATCGCCATGATGAAGCCGATGATGCCGGGCACGATCAGCGCCAGCACCGGCGTCTTGCGCTTCCCGGTCAGCGACAGCACCTTGGGCAGGTAGCCGGCCCGGGACAGTGCGAACGTCTGCCGCGAGTAGGCGAAGATGATCGAGAAGAAGCTCGCGATCAGGCCGAGCAGGCCGACGATGTTGATGAACTGGCTGACCAGGTTCTGCCCGTCGTACGCCAGTGGCGCCTCGAGGCCCTCCACGAGCGGGTTGCCGGAGTCCTTGAGGTAGTCCGAGCCGGCGGCGCCGGGGGCGACCAGGAGGATCAGCGCTGCGAACACGAGCAGGGCCAGCATCGCGCCGATGATGCCGCGCGGCATGTCGCGGGCCGGGTTCTTCGACTCCTCCGCGGCGAGCGGCACGCCCTCCACGGCGAGGAAGAACCAGATGGCGTAGGGCAGCGCGGCCCAGATACCGATCACCCCGAAGGGGAGGAACTCGCTGGACCCGAGGGCGCTGGTGTCCACCGGGATGTTGTTCAGGTTGCTCGCGTCGAACTGCGGGATCGCGGCGACCACGAACACCACGAGCGCGAACGCGGCGATCGCGGTGATCACGAACATGACCTTCAGCGCCTCGCCGACACCCCACAGGTGCATGCCGACGAAGACGATGTAGAAGGCCAGGAAGACGTACCAGCCGTCGAGCCCGATCAGGGAGTTGACGTAGGCGCCGATGAAGTTCGCGATGGCCGCCGGCGCGATGGCGTACTCGACGAGGATCGCGGTGCCGGTGATGAACCCGCCCCAGGGGCCCATCGCGCGACGGGCGAACGCGTAGCCGCCACCGGTGGTCGAGATCGTCGAGGACAGCTCTGCCAGGCCGAAGACCATGAACAGGTACATGAGGCCCATGACGATCGTGGCGATGAGCAGACCCCCCCAGCCGCCCTCGCCCAGGCCGAAGTTCCATCCGGCGAAGTCACCGGAGATGACGTAGGCGACGCCGAGGCCGGCCAGCAGGATCCATCCTGCGACGCCACCCTGGAGCTGACGCTTCTCGAAGTACTCGGCACCCGCGGCCTCGGACTCGATCCCGGCGTGGTGTACGTGCTTGGGTGTCTTGGCCATGACTTGGACCTCCAGGAGGAATGCACACACCCGGTCCCCCGCACCGTCTCTCGAAACTAGACCTGCGCGACCGCGAGCGGCAATGACCCTTTTGGCAAAGGAAGTCGTGGCCCGGACGGACCGTAGCCGGAATGCCTACTTCTGCCGCAGATGTCGCAGCACCGCGGGACCGCCGACCTCCTCGACGAAGTCCGGGTCACCGCACACGACGAGCTGGTCGCGGGCCCGGGACAGGCCGACGTAGAGACGCTCCCGGGACCGTTCCTGCGGCTCCTTCTCGTTGAGCGCGAGTACGACGGCCCTCCGCTCGAGGCCCTTGAAGCCGAGCACGTGACCGTAGAACACCTGCTCCTCGTCCCAGAACGACTCCCAGTACTCCCGCTGACCCTGCTCCTGTCGTGCCGACTGCTCCGGGTGCCGGCTGCCGGTCACGAGCAGCGCGACGTCCTGCGGCCGCCAGCCGGCGTCGAGCAGGTCGTCGACGCTGTCGTCGGCACAGCCGAGAGCCCGGTCGGGCGTGCACTCCACGAACCGCACCTCCGGCCCCTCGACGGTGCCGAGCCGCATCCGGATCGGCGCGAGGGTGGAGAAGCTGCCGGCGATCTGCCGGGTGTTGCGCAGGTTGTGGTCCAGCACCAGCGGCACCAGCCCGGCGGGCGGACCGCCGAACCGGGAGAACACCCGCTGGCCCTCGTCGGAGAACACGTACAGCCCGCCGGTGTCCTCGTCGCGCAGCGCCGCCATCACCGCCGGCCACCACAGGTCAGCGAAGTCCTGGGCCTCGTCGATCACCACGGCGTCGAACCGCTTGCCGGGCGGCTGCTGCTCGCCGAGTCCCACCATCAGCTCGGGCAGCTCGACCTCCCAGAAGCGGCTGTCGTCGTCGCTGCCCTCGGGCGCGCCCCACTCCATGCCGAGGTTGTGGAAGGTCCCGACGTAGGCGGGCCGCTCCTTGCGCGGGAACGTCTCGACCCGCCGCTGCAGCCACGCCGCGAGCCCGCGCGAGTAGCAGGTGAGCGCGACCCGCTTGCCCTCCCGACTCAGCCGCCGGGCCTGCTCGACCGCGAGCCAGGTCTTGCCGCTGCCCGCCCCGCCGCGGACCTCGACCCGGTTGAGCAGCCGCGCTGCGTCGAGGATCACGGCCTGCTCGCGGCTGAGCCGCTCGACCTCGTCATCCCGCTCGGCCGCCTCGCCGATGAGGTCGCGCTGCGGCAGGCCGCGGCCGTTCAGGGTCTCTACGAGCGCGTACACGTCGTCGAGGTCGAGCAGCCGCTTGCCGTTCTCCTGGCCCATCACGACGGCCCGGAGGAAGTCCGCGAGCGTGTCCAGGTCCTCCCGGCCCGCGACGTGCCAACGCTGGGCGTCCGCACGGGCGAAGTCGTCGTCGACCCGGGTGTAGGGCAGCACCACCGCGTGCCCCCACCGCACCGGACCCCGGCTCCCCCACTGCGGGGCCGACGTAACGTAGGTCCGCAGCGCGTACAGCGCCTCCCGCGCCTGGGCGACCGGGTCGATCGGCTTGGCCTCGCCGCCCCGCTCGATCCACCAGCCGTCGTCCTCGCACCAGACCTTGCCGCCCTTGACCTCCGCGACGACCACCCCGCCGCCCTCGAACACGACGGCGATGTCGATCTCGTGGTCCTTGCGCCGGTCGGTGATCCGCAGGTTGCCGATGAGGACGTCGTCGTCACCGAGCTGGTCCCGCAGGGCCTTCCAGACCTTCTCCTCGCTCGCCGTGGTGAACGTGGGCTCGGGTGGCAGCAGGATCGGCATGGGGTCGATCCTGCCGCAGGCGGCGGCGCTTTGGGCGGATTCGGGCCCCGCTCACTCCAGCGGGGTCACCGGCTCGCCGCACACCGAGCA
This sequence comes from Nocardioidaceae bacterium, assembly GCA_035457605.1. Classification (GTDB taxonomy): domain Bacteria; phylum Actinomycetota; class Actinomycetes; order Propionibacteriales; family Nocardioidaceae; genus Nocardioides_C. Next base: position 4,141 of record DATIBI010000158.1, on the reverse strand, counting down.
CTGGACCTCGTCGACCGGTCGCGGGTCTCGGCCCTGGTAGCCGCAGTGGTCGCAGACGTACGCCGGGCGGCGGGTCTGTGTCGTGACGGTCACCTGCACCCCCTGGAACCACCGCTGGAACGATCGTCCGTCATTCCTCGTCCGACTCCTCGATCTCCGCGAGCAGCTCGTGGAACTGCGCCATCGTGAACGGGTAGCCCAGCTGCCAGACCTTGTCCCCCACGTGCAGCTCGATGCAGTCGTCCATGTCGAACGCCTCGATGTCGTGCTCGGAGATCTCGGTCAGCCGGCCGTCGAGCTCGACGAGCCCGCCGCAGCCGTGCGCACGGAGCAGGTCGCCGGCGTTCGTGATCAGGCGGAGACGGGCTGGCCGCGGCGGGCGGCGCGGACGGTGCTTCCGGGCGCGAGGACGCGGGCCGGTCCGACGTACCTCCTCCGCCGCCTCGTAGCCGGTGTCCGGGGTCGGCTCGCGACCGAGCTCCCGCTCCACCACGAACCGCAGCGCCTTGCGCAGCACCACCGAGGTGTTCTCCCAGGCGCGCATCTCGTGGTCGCAGGAGTCGGCCTCGTCCTGGTCGCCGACCAGCAGCGCGGCGTCACGGGCCTTGCGCCACGCGATCTCCTGCTCCCCCGTCTCATGCAGCAGCCGCACGATCACGGACCGGTCGAACCCGCACACACCGGCGGCGAGCTCGGGGTCCAGCGCGCCGGTGCCCTCGGCGTCGAGCTCGAGCAGGGTCTGCAGGGTCGAGTCCTCGCTGTCCGCGGCACGGGGCTCGTCCGGGGCGGTCTCGCGCAGCGCCACCTGCGGCTCCTCGGCGGGCTCGAAGGCACGCCGGCCGCCGATCCGCGCGACGAGGTCGTCGTCGATCTGGTCGAGCTTGTGCGACATCGCGACCAGCATGGTGCGCAGGTGCTCGGGCGCGAACGGTGCGGCCGGCAGCTGGACCTGGGCGATCACCCTCCGGTCGATGAGCAGGAACTTGATGAAGCGCACGTCGCGGTTGAGGATGCCGACCTCGATCCTCGCCCGCTCCACGTCGCTGATGTCGTCGGCCAGCACGCCGAACAGCTCCACCATCGGCACGTCGTCGTTCACGCGCACGAACACCAGCGAGCTGCCCCACGGAACGGGGATGTCGCCGTCCTCGTCCTTCTCCGGCACGTCGCCGAACAGTGGCACCAGCGCGGCGTCGACGAACCCGCGCAGGTCGTCGGCGTCAGCCGGGGCGACGGCCAGCGGCTCCTGGGGCTCCTCAGGGTCCGCGCCGGGCACGTCCGGCGGCTCGTCGAGAGGCGCCCCGAGCCCGTCCGCGGCAAGGAACGCCGGGTGCGCCACCCCGAACACCTCACGCAGCGTCCGCACGGTCATCACCGCGAGCCGGTCCGCCTCGTTCAGCGCGACGTCGCGGAAGTAGTTGCCCCGGCCCTCGCCGCCGTTGCCCTCCGGAGCGGGTGGCGACCAGTCCAGCCACTCCAGCAGCTCGCGCTGGCTGACGGAGAGCCGGTGCTGCTCGGCGAGGTAGGTGTTGCCCGACACCTCGCCCCGGACCATGCCGCCGCCGAACGCACAGAACTGGACGTACGGCGCGGCGCCGTCGCCCGGCTCCTCCGCCGCCTCCACGTCGATGACCAGCACGTCGTCGTCCTGCATCTCCGCGATGTGGTCGGCCAGCCGCGCCTGGAACCTGCTCCACGCCCGCGCCGTGCTCCTGTCCAGGTCAAAGCCCGCGAACTCTCCCACATGACCCCCAACCCCTCGACCCCTCTGCTTCGAAGGTATCGGCGAGCGCCGACAGTCGTGGGCAGGATGGTCAGGATGGTCAGAACGGCTGTCAGCCGCGCTCGCCGATGTCCTCGTACCACAGCTCGGGGTTGTCGGCGATGAAGTCGCGCATCATCTCCACGCACTCGGGGCTGTCGAGCACCACGACCTCCACCCCACGGTCGCGCAGCAGGTCCTCGCCGCCGTAGAAGGTCTTGTTCTCGCCCACCACCACGCGCGGGATCTTGTACAGCAGGATCGCGCCGGTGCACATGTCGCACGGCGAGAGCGTGGTGACCATCGTGCACTCGGCGTACACCGACGCAGGCAGCCGGCCGACGTTCTCCAGGCAGTCGGTCTCCCCGTGCCGGATCGCGCTGCCGAGCTGCACCCGCTTGTTGTGGCCGACCCCGAGCACCTCGTCGCCGCGGACGAGCGCCGCGCCGATCGGGATGCCCCCCTCGGACCGGCCCACCCGCGCCTCCGCGATGGCGAGGGCGAGCATCTCTTCGTCGATCATCTGGTCTCCATTCGGTCAGCCCACTCAGTCAGTCAGCTCGGTCAGTCCGGTCGGTCAGCCCGCTCGGTCGGCCCCGTCGGTCGGCTGCGCGAGCCTGGGGCGTCGTCTCAGCCACGCCGGTACGCCTTGAGGTACGACGCCGGGTAGTGCACCCGCCTGCCCCACACCGCCAGCGCCGTGATCACCGCCAGGTAGGGCAGCGCCAGCATCAGCTCGCGCGGGATCGCGGCGAACGTCGTGGTGATCGCCAGCTGCAGCTGCAGCGCGTCGGTGACCGCGAAGATCAGCGCACCGAACACCGCCGGCCACACCCGCCACCGGGCGAAGATGACCAGCGCGATGCACACCCAGCCACGGCCGTTGATGATGTCGAGGGTGAAGCTGCCGAGCACGGCCAGCGTCAGGAACGCCCCGCCGACCGCCATCAGCGCGCTGCCGACGACGAGCGCGGCGTACCGGGTCGCGGTCACCGAGATGCCGGCGACGTCGGCGGCCTCGAAGTTCTCACCGACCGCGTGCAGCCGGTAGCCCATCCCGGTGGACCGCAGCACCCACCAGGCGGCCGGCGCGAGCACGAGGAAGGCGACGTAGGTCAGCCAGTGCTGGCCGAGGACGGGTACGTCGGACAGCAGCCGGTCGAACTTGTCCGCCAGCACCGGACGTTCGCCCGCGTGGAGCAGCCGGAAGGTGAACTCGCACACCGCGATCAGGAGCAGGGTCAGCCCCAGGCCAGAGACGTGCTGGTTCAACCCGAGGGTCACCGTCAGCAGCCCCATCACCAGCCCGGCGACGGCACCGGAGGCGATCGCGGCCAGCAGCCCCAGCCACGGGCTCTCGGTGCGCAGGGCGGTGAGGAAGCCGATGAACGCTCCGAGGTACATCGTGCCCTCGATGCCGAGGTTGAGGATCCCGGTCTTCTCGACGATCACCTCGCCGATCCCCGCCCAGACCAGCGGGGTGGCGATGGTGAGCATGGCGCCGATCAGGGCGAGCAGGTTGATGCTCATGGCGACCCCGATCCGGCCCGCCGCCCGGACCTGACCAGCTTGTAGTGGCGCAGGTTCATCGCGGAGAGCACCATCAGGAGCAGCAGGGCGGCGAAGATCGCTCCGAGCTGGGTGGGCACCTGCAGCACGAGCGAGACGTTCTGCGCACCGACCGCGACGTCGGCGAACAGCAGGGAGACGAGCAGCACGCCGATGGCGCTGAGCCCGGCGAGGGTGGCGACGATGACGCCGGTGTAGCCGTAGCTGTTGCTGATCCCCTGGGTGAGCTGGTGCTGCACGCCCATCACCTGCGTCGCCCCACCCATCCCGGCGATCGCCCCCGAGACCAGGGCGCAGCGCCAGCGCAGCTCGCGGACCCGGATCCCGCTGAACGCGGCCGCCTCCGGCGCCTGCCCGCACGCCCGGACCTGCAGCCCGGCCCGGGTTCTCGCCATCACGAACCACGTGGCCGCGACGATGAGCAGCGCGACCCCGAACCCCCAGTGCACCCGGGTCCCCGGCAGCAGCGGCGGCAGGTCGTAGCCGACCCCGAGCCGGTCGGAGTCGGTGAACCCGCTGGTGGTGTTGCGCCATGGGCCGTTCAGCAGGCCCTGCACGACGAGGAGCGCGACCGGGTTGAGCAGCAGGGTGGTCACCACCTCGTCGATGTCCGCCTGCTTCTTCAGCCAGGCGGGCAGCAACGCCCAGAGCAGGCCGCCGACCGCCCCGGCGAGGAAGCCCAGCGGCAGCGCGACCGCCGGTGGCAGGTCGGGCTGCCACAGAGCGACGCCGGTGACCCCGACCGCGCCGATCAGGAACTGCCCCTCGGCACCGATGTTCCAGTAGCCGGCGCGGAAGGCGATCGCGACG
>DATIBI010000157.1:0-3484 GCA_035457605.1 Nocardioidaceae bacterium | reverse complement strand
GGCGGTGGAGCGGATCGCCAAGCGCCAGGCCGTGCAGCAGCCGCTCGCCACGGGTGGCTCGGTGGCAGCGGCGGTCGGCACGTTCAGCTACCGCTGGTTCGCCGACGGCACGGTGCAGCCTGACCCGGCCTGGGTGGCCGCGAACATCCGCACCGAGACGGTGCCGATCCTCGGCAGCGTCACGGGTCACCGGGTGCTCTTCCCACAGCTGCGCGGCGCCCTGAACGAAGTCGTGGCCCGCGGCCTCGCTGACGAGATCCATCCCGAGGAGTTCGGCGGCTGCTACGTGCCGCGGTTCATCGCGCGCGACCCGAACAAGGGTCTGTCCCTGCACACGTGGGGCATCGCCGTCGACCTCAACGTCCCCGGCAACCTCCGCGGCGTGCCCGGTGACATCAACCGCGACGTGGTCGCGATCTTCAAGAAGTGGGGCTTCGCCTGGGGCGGCGACTGGAACTACACCGACCCCATGCACTTCGAGCTGGCGCAGATCGTCAGCGCGCGCTGAGCTTCGAGCTCAGACGAGGCGCGCGACGGCCCCGACGAGACGGGGGTCCTCAGGTACGACGCCGGGGCCGAACCGAGCCACCACCTCGCCCGACCCGTCCACGAGGAACTTCTCGAAGTTCCACTGGATGTCGCCGCTGCGACCCTCCTCGTCCGCAGCCTGCACGAGCGCGGCGTACAGCGGGTGCCGTGAGGCCCCGTTCACGTCCACCTTCTCGGTCATGGGGAACGTGACGCCGTAGGTCGTGGAGCAGAACTCCTCGATCTCCTCCGGCGTACCGGGCTCCTGCCCGCCGAACTGGTTGCACGGGACGCCCACGACGGTGAACCCGTAGTCGGCGTACTCCTTGTGCAGCTGCTCCAGGCCGGTGTACTGCGGCGTCAACCCGCACCTGGAGGCGACGTTGACCAGCAGAGCCGGCTTGCCGCCGGTGATCTCGCCGAGCGTGGCCGGTGTCCCGTCGAGGCGGGCGATCGGGGTGTCGAGGAGGCTCATGCCGAGAGACTAGCGAGATGGCGTAAATGCGGCGTCTGCGGCCGGGCCTGCCTGGCTGTCAAGGGTCGCCTGGATCTTCGCGAGCACCAGGGCCAGCGGCGGCCAGGCCGAGCGACCGCGACGCACCACCGCGTAGGCCCGGAGCCGGATCTCCGGGTCGGTGAGCGGCAGCGTCACCACGTCCGGTCGCGTCGGCTGGTCGGCGGGCAGCAGGCCCACCCCCAGGCCTGCCGCGACCAGCTCCTGGACCAGCTCCAGGCTGTCCACGCGATGGCTGACCCGCGGCTCGAACCCGGCCATCGACGCGATCGTGCGGACCACGTCGGCATCGGCGGTGTTGCGGGAGTTGACGATCCACTCCCGGTCGGCGAAGTGGGCGAAGACATGGCGAGCGTCGCCGGTGACCTCGGCGTCGGCCGCCGGGACCCCGAGGGCCCACCGTGTGGTCCACAGCGGGGTCGATTCCAGGGTCCGGTCGGAGCCGGCCGGCGCCAGGTCGTAGTCGTAGGTGAGCGCGAGGTCGACGGCGTCCGTCCGCAGCAGCGCGAACGCCTCGTCGGGCTCGTGCTCGTGGATCAGCAGCCGGACCTTCGGGTGCGCCCGCGCGATCTCGTGGAGGACAGGCATCAGCGTCGTGCGTACCGCGGTCTCGAACCCCGCCACGCGGACCGTCCCCGCGGGCTCGGAGTGAGGGTCGAGGTCGAGCCGCGCCGCCTCCACCGCGGCCAGGATCGTCACCGCGTGCTCGGACAGCCGGCGCCCTGCCGGGGTCAGGCGTACTCGGCGGCCGTCGGGCTCCACGAGCGGTGTCCCCGCCTCGCGGGCGAGTGCCGCGATCTGCTGGGACACCGTCGAGGTCGTCGTCCCCAGCTCCTCCGCCACCTCGCGCATCGACCCGAGCCGTGACAGCTCGAGCAGCACGGCGAGGCGGCGGGTCTCCATCCACAGGATTGTCCACCAACTGTGGACAATGTGTCCATCATTCTCACGTGGACGCGGACGATCGCTCCGTGGCGTACTGGATGCATGAGCACGACACAGGAGCTGAGCACCGGGTCCACCGCCAGGCATGGAGCGCGCACGGGTGCGTCCATGGCGGTGGCATCGATGCTCACCGTGCAGCTGGGGATCGCCACGGCGGTCGGGCTGTTCGACCAGGTCGGGCCGCTCGGCGCCGCCTGGCTGCGCCTGGCCTGGGCGGGCCTGATCATGCTGGTGGTGCTCCGCCCGAGGCCGTCCACCTTCACCCGGGCGTCCTTCGGGGCCAGTGTCGCGCTCGGGATCGTCACGGCCGGGGTGACGATCCTGTTCATGGAGGCGGTCCAGCGGCTTCCCATGGGCACCGCCAGCGCCCTGGAGTTTCTCGGGCCCCTCGGTGTGGCGGTGCTGCGCAGCCGCGGCCGCGGGCGCCTGTTCGCGGCGGTGGCGGCGGTCGGCGTGCTGCTCCTCACCGAGCCGTGGCGTGGCGAGACCGACCTGGTCGGAGTGGCGTTCGCCCTCGGCGCGGCGGTCTGCTGGGCTGCCTACATCCTGCTCACGCAGCGTGTGGGCGACGCCGTCGCCGGTGTCCAGGGCCTGGCGGTCTCGATGCCCGTCGCGGGCCTCGCAGCCACCGCCGTGGCCGGCCCGACGGTCGCCCCGCTGCTGACGTGGGAGGTCGTGCTCGCCGGGCTCGGACTCGCGATCCTGCTTCCGGTCATCCCGTTCACGCTCGAGCTGCTCGCGCTCCGACGGCTCACCGCGGGCGCCTTCGGCACGCTGATGGCGCTCGAGCCCGCCTTCGCGGCGGTCATCGGCCTGGTCGCGCTCGGCCAGGTCCCCGGGGCCCTCCCGATCGCGGGGATCGCCTGCGTGGTGGTGGCCGGCATCGGCGCGGAGCGCACCGGAGCGCGTCACCGAGTCCCTGCGGAGGTCGCCGAACCGGGAGCGTGACGGTCTCGGCTTGCACCGCCTAGGGTCGGGACATGAGCGACGCGCCACTCGTCGAGCTGGTCGAGGCACTGCCCTCCGGGGTGGTGCTCAGCGAGCCCGAGACCATGGAGGCCTACCGGTTCGACTGGTCCCGTGACCGAGACGCGGGTACGCCGATCGCGGTGGTCCGGGCCGAGAACGCCGCCCACGTGCAGACCGCGGTGCGGTGGGCCGCGAGGCATCGGGTCCCCGTCGTACCGCGCGGTGCCGGAAGTGGGCTCTCGGGGGGCTCGTCGGCCGTCGACGGCGGCATCGTGCTGAGCCTCGAACGCATGCGGGCCGTCGAGATCGACCCGGTCACCAAGGTCGCCGTGGTGGAGCCCGGCGCGCTGAACGCCGAGGTCAAGGCAGCCGCCGCAAGGCACGGGCTGTGGTACCCGCCCGACCCGTCGTCGTACGAGATCTGCTCGATCGGCGGCAACATCGCCACCAACGCCGGCGGGTTGTGCTGCGTGAAGTACGGCGTCACCACCGACTACGTGCTCGGTCTCGACGTCGTGCTCGCCGACG
>DATIBI010000156.1:0-9253 GCA_035457605.1 Nocardioidaceae bacterium | reverse complement strand
GACCGCGCAGATCCAGAGGTCGCGCGCGGGCCACTCCTGTCCCTCCACCTCGCGGAGGGCCGTCAGCCGCTCGGCGATGTCCTGGGTGCCCGGCGCGAGCAGTGCGAGCGCTGCTGTCATCGGGCGGAAGTGCCACGGTCGCATCAGGGCCTGCTGCACCATGTGCCGGCCGGGCGCCGAGGGAGGTCGACGGAGCAGGTCCCAGGCCCGGAACGGCTCGAACTCCGGGCGGTCAGGGCCGAAGTACCGCTCCAGCAGCTTGCCCTCCGCGGAGAGCGGAGCGCGCACCGTCCAGGCGGCCAGCTCGCTGGCCGGCACCCCGTTGCGCAGCAGCGTCCCGGTGATCGAGCCCGCCGAGGTGCCCACGATGACGTCGACGACCCGCGGGTCCCAGCCGAGGTCGTGCTCGAGCGCTGCGAGCACGCCGGCGTGGTAGGCCTGCCCGACCACGCCGCCGGCACCGAGCACGAGGCCGACCCGCGTCACAGGGTCAGCCTAGATCCCGGCCTGTTCCCTCAGGACCGGGGCGTCCCCTCTCACGCCCGTCGCCAGGGGCTCCCGGCCGGGCTCGGCCGGTGCAGGCAGTCGCGATTTCCGCGACCTGGTGGCATGAGTCGGAGGCGCCGGGGTAACGCGCCGGTGACGGTGTACTCACGCAGGACACCGCGGGGCGGGTCCTCCCGATGCAGGGGTTGGGGAGGGCCCGTCTCGGTGTCCGCCCCACCGTTTCCCGGCTCGGGCGCGGGGTACGTCGCGGCATGCTGCAGACCCCCGACCAGCTGCCGTCCGTTCCCTCCCGAGATGTCGAGTCGGTCCCCTTCGGGCACCTCCGGATCGCGTTCGACGACCGGCTGCTTCGGCCGCGCCCGTGGACCGCGGAGCAGTCTCGCTGGGCCGCGGAGCTGGTGACGGTGGCACCCGAGGGGCCGGTGCTGGAGCTGTGCGCCGGTGCCGGGCACATCGGCCTGCTGTGCACCGCGGTGCAGTCGCGGCCGCTGGTGGCGGTCGACGTCGACCCGGTCGCGTGCGGGTACGCCCGCCTCAACGCCGACGCCAACGGGCTGGGGGACCTGGTGGAGGTACGCCGCGGCCCGGTCGATGCCGTGCTCGAGGCCGGGGAGCGGTTCGCGGTCGTGATCGCCGACCCGCCGTGGGTGCGCCGCGCGGAGGTGCAGCGCTTTCCCGAGGACCCGCTGCTGGCGATCGACGGGGGTGACGACGGGCTCGACCTCGCCTGGCTGTGCCTGGAGGTGACCGCCGGGCACCTCGCCGACGGCGGCTCGGCCGTGCTCCAGCTCGGGACGCCCGCCCAGGTCGACGCCGTCCGGGCACGCCTGGCAGCGGAGCCGGCGATGGGCCTCCGGGTCGGCGAGCAACGGTCGTTCGGCGACCGCGGGGTGCTCGTCCGGGTCGACCGGCAGCCGGGCTAGTCCCGCCGGGGCTTCAGGCCACCGGCTCCGTCGCCATCGTCCAGCTGCCCGGCCGCGGGTTCGTCCAGGCGTCGAGCAGCAGGCCGCCGGACACCGCGTCCAGGTGCAGGCAGGTCGCGGCACCGAAGAGCACGTCGGGCAGCAGGCGCGGCTGCTCCGCGACCACGGCGGCGCAGATGTCGCGGAACGCCACCTGCTCGTGGACCGCGTCGGCCTCCACGTGCTCGTCGAAGTACGCCGCGACAGCCTCCGGGAGGTCCAGCCGACGGATCCCGGAGGCGATGCGCCGGCACGGCATGGAGCTGGTCGCCTCGAACGCCCCCAGGTGTCCCAGCGCCGCTCCCCGCAGCCGGCGGTGGAGCCCGAACATGCTCATGGCGTTGTTCACGGCGAGCACGTGACCGGGGGTCTCGTCGAGGTAGGCACCGTACTCGCGGGACAGCCCGCACGCCTCGAGCGCGTCGCCGAACATGGTGGCGTGCAGGCGCTCCGTGCGGCCGCCGCCGTACTCGTCGTACTGCAGCTCGGCCAGGGCGACCTTCGGTGCGCCGTCGAGCCTCGGCAGCACGAACGACTGCGGGTCGGACTCCTTGAGGTGGTAGGCGCTGCGCTGCACCAGGAACTCGCGGAGCTGCTCCGCGGTGGCCTCACGCTGGAGGAACCTGGCCAGGGACGGGCCGGACTCGGCCTCGGTCATCGCGAACAGCCGGTCCGCGACGTCACCCGCGCCGGCGAGCGCGGCCTCCACGCGGGGTCGCGTCACCTCGCGGAGGGCCTCCTCGAACACGGCCTCGAGGCTCGCCCGCACGGCCAGCAGGTCCGGATCCCACTCGCGGTCCTCGTCGACGTCGTCGAAGCCCCGGAAGTGGAGCTCGTAGAGCACCCAGAGCGCGGCGTGCAGGTCGTCGTCGGTGAGCACCTCGGCGACGGACGCACGCGCGGTGACGTCCCGGGACAGCGCGCCCACCTCCGGTCGGGCGCCCGTCCGGAGCGCGTCGACGACGCGGGCGCTGACGGGGCCGCGTGCGGACGGCAGCTGCATCGGACCTCCTGAGAAGCCTGGGTCGGGGGCGCTCCCGACGTACCCCTGCGCGATCGGGTCATGCACGTGGCGCGGGAGCCGCGGGGGCTGCGACAGCGGTCAGGACGCGACGCCCTGCCGAACCGTCAGCTGGTCGATGAAGAGCACGTCCAGCCCTTGGGCGCGGAGCAGACCCAGCACCTCGCGGCGTTGCGCAGGTGTGTCGACGGTGCCGCGCACGACGATCGCCCGGCCGCGGGGATCGAGCCGGATCGGCAGGGTCGCGGTCGCCGGGTCCTGCCGGAGCGCTCGTTCGCTGAATCGAACCAGATATGGGCAGATGCCCGACATGGGACCACCCCTCGCTTCGGGTCCGCTCCGGCCTGCACCCTCAAGCCGGAGTGAGGAGCGGGTCGGGGACCCGCCCACCCGTTCCGGTGCCCAGAGGCCCGGGTTTCACTCCTGCGTCTCGTCGTCGCGGCGGCGCAGCGGACGGGTCGCCGGCCCCTGCAGCAGGGAGCCGTCGAGGCCGAAGCGGGAGCCGTGGCACGGGCAGTCCCACTCGCGCTCCTCGGCGTTGAACTCGACCCGGCAGCCCAGGTGCGTGCACGTGGGGGAGACCTGGTGCGCCACCCCGTCCTCGTCGACGTAGGTCGCCCACTGGCCGGACCCGTCGTTCACCAGCCCCGCCGTGCCCGGGGCGAGCTCGTCGACCGACGAGACCCGCGTCAGCCTGGCCCGGACCCGCGAACCGACCAGACCCATGGCGGTGCGGAGCCCGGAGGTGAGCACCGTCCCGACCTCCTTCGTCGGATGGACCCGCCCGGGGTCGAAGATCCGCGCGTCGATCGGGCGCTCGCCCCCGATCAGCCGGCGCAGCAGCAGACCGGCGACGACACCGCTGCTCATGCCCCAGCCGTTGAAGCCGGTGGCGACCCACGCCCGCCGGGCCCGGGGATGCAGCCGGCCGATGAACGGGACCTGGTCCCCGGTGTGGTTGTCCTGGGCCGCCCACTGGAAGACCGGCTCCCCGACCGGGAAGCTCTCCCGCAGCCAGGTGTGGAGCGTCGCGGCGTGCTCCGGCGTGGACGCAGCCCCCGGCGTGAACGGGGAACCGGTGGCGATCAGCAGCCGGTGCCCGTCGTCGTACGGCGCGGACCGCAGCGACCTCTTCTCCGAGGCGACGTTGATGTACATGCCCTCCGGTGCGGCGTCCACCGGGACCGGGGCGGCGACCGCGAACTCCCGCTTGGGGGTGAGCCGGCCGAACAGCAGCGACCGGTCGAAGATCGGGAAGTGCGTGGCCACGACGACGTCGCGCGCGGCAACCGTCGCCCCGCCCGCGGTGGTCACCGTGCACGGCTCGCCCTCGGAGAGTCCCGTCACGCGCGTGTGCTCGAAGATCTGCACGCCGCGCTCCTCGAGGTGCCGGGCCAGTCCGAGCAGGTACTTGCGCGGGTGGAAGGTGAGCTGTCCCTCCACCCGGACCGCCCCGACCACCGGGAAGGGAAGCTCGGTCTCGCTCACGAACGAGGCGGGCAGACCGGCCCGGGCAGCCGCCTCGGCCTCGCGCCGCAGGAGGTCCTCCTCGTCGGGGGACTGCCCGAAGGCGAAGGCGGGCGCGTACTCCAGCTCGCAGTCCAGGTCCAGCGCGCGGGCGGTGGACTCGACCCGCTCCAGCGCCTGGGACTGCCAGGTCGCATAGCTGCGCGCGGCGTCCTCGCCGAGGCCCTGCTCGATCCTGTGGTAGACCGCGCCGTGGTGCGCGGACAGCTTCGCGGTCGTGTGCCCGGTGACGCCGGAGGCGATGCGGTCGGCCTCGAGCACCACCACGGACCGGCCGGTCTCGGCGAGCTCGGCCGCGACGCTGAGCCCAGCGATCCCGGCACCGACCACCACGACGTCGGCGGTGACCGGGTCGACCAGCTCGGGTCGGGGAGGCGCCTCGGCCGTGTGCATCCACCACGAGACCTCCAGCGGCGCGCTCAGCGTCCGACCGCCTTCGCGAGCTGCTCCTTGCTCATCCGGGACCGGCCCGGCACGCCCTTGCGCCGGGCCTCCTCGTAGAGCTGGTCCCGGGTCCGCCCGCCAGCGCCGCGGTGGGAACGCTTGCCACCCCGGTGGCCGGCGGACACGTCCTCGGTGGAGGTGCGGCTGGCCTGCTCGGACTCGCCGGCTCGCGCCCGCTCCTTGTTCACGGTGCGGGCGGCGATCTCCTCGGCGGTGTCCTCGTCGCGGCCGCGGTCCTCGAGGCCCTCCTTGATGTGCTCGTACTGGCGTTCGCGCTTCTTGCTCCACGCCTGCTGCGGCATGGTCTGCTCCTCTCGTCCTGTGGGTCCGCCCGGGGTCGTCGCTCAGAACACCGGCTTCCCGCCGGTCACCCCGAGAACGGTCCCGGTCACGTAGCTGGCCTCCTCGGGCGCAGCCAGGAACACCAGTGCGGGTGCGACCTCGCTCGGCTGGCCGGCCCGGCCCAGGGGAGTGTCCGAGCCGAACTGCTCGAGCTTCTCCGCCGGCTGGGTCGCCGGCTGCAGGGGCGTCCAGATCGGGCCGGGTGCGACCGCGTTCACGCGGATCCCCCGGGGACCGAGCTCCGCGGCCAGGTTCACGGTGAAGTTGTTGATCGCGGCCTTGGTCGAGGCGTAGTCGAGCAGCGACGTCGACGGCTCGTAGGCCTGGATCGAGCTCACGTTGATGATCGACGCCCCCTTCCCCAGGTGAGGTACGACGGCCTGGGTCAGCCAGAACATCGCGTAGAGGTTGGTCTTGAACACCCGGTCGAGGCGTTCGGGGGAGATGTCGGTCATCGACTCGGCCCGCGCCCACTGGAACGCGGCGTTGTTGACGAGCACGTCCAGACCTCCGAGCTCGGCGACCGCGCGTTCGACGACCGCGAGGCAGGTGGCCCGGTCGGTGAGGTCGCCGGGGAGCAGGCTCGCCTTGGCGCCGGCCTCCCGCACGAGCGCGGCAGTCTCCTCCGCGTCCGGCTGCTCTTCGTCGAGGTAGGAGATCGCGACGTCGGCGCCCTCCCGGGCGAAGGCGATCGCGGTCGCCCGGCCGATGCCGGAGTCGCCGCCGGTGATCAGCGCCCGCAGTCCCCGCAGCCGGCCGTGGCCGACGTAGCTCTTCTCGCCGTGGTCGGGCCGGGGCTGCATCTCGCCGGTCAGGCCGGGAGGCTCCTGCTGCTGCTGGGGGAAGCCGCCCTGCTCGTTGACGAGCTGCTCGGCGTTCCTGCCTGTCGTCGACTCCGTCATCCGACCTCCTTCGACGTGGTTACGCCGACGCTGTGCCCAGGGTCCCCGCCGACAAACGCGAGGACAAGCCCGCGGACGAGCCCGGCCGCTGGTGCGGGGACGAGCCCGGCGCCGACCCTTGGCGACTGCCCGCTGACGGGTCGGGTAAGGATGAGGCATGCGCCGAGTCCCACCGGTCACGTGGACGCTGCTGGGCGCCGGCGCGATGACCACCCTGGGCACGCTGCCGGTGTTCCTGCTCAGCTCCCAGTCGGTGTTCGTGCGCCGCGAGCTCGATCTCGACGACGGACAGTTCGGCGTCGCGGTGAGCGCCTTCTTCGCCGCGGCAGCGACGTTCGCACTGCTCGGCGGCGGGCTCGTCGACCGGCTCGGGAGACGTCGCGGCACCGTGGTGGCCGGCCTGGTCTCCGCCGCCGGGTGTGCTGCCGTCGGGCTCGGGGTCAGCGGCTACGCCTCGCTGGTGCCGGCCATGGTCGTGCTCGGTGTCGGGAACGCCGCCTGCCAGGTCACGTCGAACCTGACCGTGGCCCGCGCGGTGCCGCCGCACCGCCGGGGGCTGGGGTTCGGCGTGAAGCAGTCGGCGATCCCGCTCTCGATCGTGATCGCCGGACTCGCGGTGCCCACGGTGGGCGCCTGGGTCGGCTGGCGCGGGACCTTCCTGCTGACCGGGGCCGCGGCACTCGCCGTGGTGGTGCGCGGCCTGCTGCTGCCCGCCGCGGTCGCCTCCGGCGGCGCGGCCTCCGGGCCGGCCGACCGGCCCCCGCTGCGTGCCCTGGTGACCGTGATGCTCGGCATCGCCCTGGCCAGCGCGGCCGCCAACTCCCTCGGCTCGTTCACCGCCGCCTGGGGGTTCGAGGTCGGGCTCTCCCCGGGCCAGGCGGGCCTGCTGATGGCCGTCGGGAGCGCGCTGAACATCGCGGTCCGTGTCCTCGCCGGGCACCGTGCCGACCTGCGGTTCGGCAGGAACCTGCCGGTGGTTGCGGCGCAGATGGTGGTCGGGGCGGTGGCGCTCGCGGTGCTCTCGGTCCCCTCACCGGTGACCGTGGTCGCGGCCGGGCTGGTCGCCTTCGCGATCGGCTGGTCCTGGCCGGGGCTGCTGCTCTACGCCGTGGTCCGGGTCGGACGGGACGCCCCCGCAGCGGCCACCGGCATCGTCCAGGCCGGAGCCTTCGCCGGGGGCGCCGCAGGCCCGGCCCTGTTCGGCCTGGTCGTGGTCGCCAGCAGCTACGAGACCGCGTGGCGGGCGGCGGCCGTGCTGTTCCTGCTCGCCGCGGGGCTGGTGACGCTGGCCCGGAGGATGTTCATCGCCGACCTGGTGGCGAGGCCGCCCGCGCAGTCGTTCGGGTACGGCGGGGGCCGGACCGCGCCCCTGCGCACCACCGACGTGCGACCGGAGCAGGAGGACCGGTAGCGGTCCGGGCGCCTCCGGCGTGAGACGTCGGCGGGGGTCACTACGATGACGCGTCCGAGTGCACTTTCCCCTTGCCAGAAAGCGATGTCGCGCGTTGTTGGGCCACTCCCATGCCATGTCCGGGCTTGCCGTCGGCGCGGCCACCCTGCCCGTCGTACCCGTCCAGACGCCGTTGACCCAGCTCACCTGGGTGGTCGCGGTCGGCGGGTTCGCGATGCTGCCCGACCTCGACACGGGAGGCGTCACCTCGCGGCGCGGGTTCCCGCGGATGCACGGCTCCACGATCGCCCTGATGTGGGGGCCGCTGACCTGCGTGTTCGCGGGGCTGGTGGCCCGGGCGGCCGGCGGGCACCGCAAAGGCACCCACTCCCTGCTCGGCCTGTTCCTGTGGGCGCTCGCGGCGACTGCCCTGTCGTCCTTCTACGCCGGACGGCTGGTGCTGGTGGCGCTCGGCATCGGCCTGGCCCTCGAGGCACTCGCCTTCGCCATCCCGGGCAGGTTCGAGGAGATGTGGCCGGTGAACCTCGCGGCGTCGTTCGGCGCCGCCTGGTGGCTGCTCGGCGAGCCGGGGCCCTCCGGGATGGGCGAGAACTACCCGCTGTGGCTGCCCAGCGCGGTGCTGGTCGGTTGTGTCACGCACGTGGTCGGCGACCTGCTCACCGTCGGGGGCGTCCCGCTGGCGTGGCCGCTCTCGGACGCGCGGCTCAGTGTCGGCCTGTTCCAGACCGGGTCGCCCTGGGAACGCCTCTTGGTGGCGCCGGCGCTGCTGGCCGTGGCGGTGTGGATGGTGGTGACCCGCACCTACGCCGACGCCGGTCCGGTGCTCAACGTGATCGGGATCTAGACAGGGGGTTTGGGATCCGGGCAGGCGGGGGTACCCCTGGTGTCCTGGCGCCCACGCAACACCCGAGGAGGACCCATGCCGTCCGGAAACCGATACGACGTTCGCGAGGCGCTCCTCGAGGAGCTGTTGGAGAAGGTGCACCGGGACCCCTTCCCCTCCTCGGACATGCTGGACCGGATCGAGGCGCTGCTGAGGCCGGACGAGGTCCCGGTCTACGCCGAGGCGCTGCTGCGGCGGGTGCGGGAGGACAACTTCCCCAGCACCTCGATGCTCAACCGGCTCCAGCGCCTGGTCTGAGCCCTCGGGCCGCGGGTGGGTGGTGGCCGAACGGCAACCGGTCCGCGACCCCGAGCGCGGCCAGCACGCTGGGCAGCAGCGCCTTGGCCGTGCGCCGGTAGCCCGCGGCCGACGGGTGGAAGCGGTCGAGGGCGAACATCTCGTCCGGTCGGGTCAGGAAGTACGGCCCGGCCACGTGGGCGAGCGAGACCGCGTAGCCGCCTGAGGCGGTGACCACCTGGGCCTGTGCTGCCGCCAGCTGCCGCGAGGACCTGCCGGCCAGCGCCCGCAGTGGCTGCGGGACCGGGCGCAGCGCGCCGAGGTCGGGACAGGTGCCGACGACGACCTCGGTCCCGGCCGCGCGGAGACGCTCCACGACCGCAGCCAGCTCCCGGACCGAGTCCGCGACCCGGACCCGGTGCGTCACGTCGTTGCCGCCGACCACGATCACGGCCACGTCCGCGGTGTAGCGGGGCGGGAGCGCGGCGACCTGCTCGTGGAGCATGGAGGTCTCCGCGCCGACCCGCGCCACCGTGCGCAGCCGGACCGCGCGCTGGGTGCGTCGGGCGAGCCGCCTCGCGAGCTGGCCGCCCAGCGTGTGCTTGCGTCGCTCGGCTCCCAGCCCGGCGGCGATCGAGTCGCCGAGCAGCAGCAGGTCCACCGGGTCTCCCAGCCGCTTCTTGAAGACCTTGTCCTGCGGCACGACGTCCTCCCCGAGCGGCTTGCCGATCGCCTTGCGGGCGACGCGGGCCTGGGCGTGCAGCAGCTGTCGCGCCCCCACGGTGGTGAGGACGACGGCGCCGCCGAGCAGCAGGGCGCGGATGGCCACCCGGGCCGGGGCGGTGGTCGCGGGGTCGGGCATGGGCACAGTGTCGGCGGTCGCCGTGGCCGGTCGGTTCCCTGCCGGTGAACTCCCGGTCAAGGACTGCCCGATCCGTCGTGGTTCCTGCAGGTTCGTGCACCTGCAGGAACCTGAGACGGAGCAAAAGGGACAGAAGCGGTCGAATCGGCCTGTCG
>DATIBI010000155.1:0-17109 GCA_035457605.1 Nocardioidaceae bacterium | reverse complement strand
GAGCCGGGGACCAGCCCGATCGTGTTGGACACGTTGGCGGTCACCGGCGGGACCCCCACAGCGAGGAGGGTCGGGAACGTGATCAGTGTTCCCGACCCCACCACGGTGTTGATGGTGCCGGCCGCGATCCCCGCCAGGAAGACCGCGACCATCTCGAGGACTGTCACGAAGGGGTAGGCTCCTCGTCGCTCGGTTCACCCGCCGGCGACGGGCCCGACGAGAGGCCCTGCGACGGGTTCTGCGACGGGTCCGGCGACGGCTGCGGGTCCGACGTACCACCCCGGGCTCCCGCACCGGCCTCGGACGCCTGGGCGGCCGCGATGGCGGCGGCGACCTCGTCGTGGGCGCTCTGAAGCGAGCGGGCGTTCTCGGCCTCGATGCCTGCCACGTCGGGTACGGCGGCCCCCATGTCCACGCGCTTGCGGGGGCCCTCCACCTCGTCGGGGATGCCGCGCAGGCTGTTCATGGTGGACCCGAGACCCTCGAGGGCCCTGCCGATCTCCGAGGGCACGATCCACACCTTGTTGGCGTCGCCCTCGGCGATCCTCGGCATCATCTGGAGGTACTGGTAGGCCAGCAGCGACTGGTCCGGGCGCCCGTCGTGGATCGCCTGGAACACGGTCTGGATGGCCTGCCCCTCACCCTGCGCCTGGAGGATCTGCGACTCCCGCTCGGCCTGCGCCCGCAGGATCCGCGCCTCGCGGTCACCCTCGGCGGAGAGGATCGCCGCCTGCTTGTTGCCCTCCGCGGTCAGGATCGCCGACTGCCGCTGACCCTCGGCGGAGAGGATCGCGGCCCGCTTGTCGCGGTCGGCGCGCATCTGCTTCTCCATCGAGTCCTTGATCGACGGCGGCGGGTCGATGCCCTTGATCTCCACGCGGTTCACGCGGATGCCCCACTTGCCGGTGGCCTCGTCGAGCACGCCGCGCAGGCCGTTGTTGATCTCCTCGCGACTGGTCAGGGTCTGCTCGAGGTCCATACCGCCGACGATGTTGCGCAGCGTGGTCATGGTCAGCTGCTCGACGGCCTGGATGTAGTTGGCGATCTCGTAGGTGGCCGCGACCGGGTCCGTGACCTGGAAGTAGATGACGGTGTCGATGGAGACCACCAGGTTGTCCTCGGTGATCACCGGCTGCGGCGGGAAGGAGACCACCTGCTCACGCAGGTCGATCATGTACCGCACCCGGTCCACGAACGGGACCACGACGTTGAGCCCGGCCGGCAGCGTCGCCTTGTACTTGCCGAAGCGCTCCACGATCCCCGCCCGCGCCTGCGGCACGATGCGGATCGTCTTGGCCAGCACGGCAGCTGCGAACAGCACCAGCAGACCGAACAGCACCAGGATGCCGATGCCTTCCACGGTGCCCCCTCTCTGATCAGTCGTCGCCGCCCGTCCGGACGTGGCGGTCGCTCAGGCCTCGCTCACGAGCCTATCTCCGGCACCTCGTGGACGTAGGCGGTAGCGCCACGGATCTCGAACACGTCCACGTTCGCTCCGGGCTCGATGACCTCGGTCTCGTCGTAGGGGCGCGCGGTCCACAGCTCCCCGCCGATGCGGACCTGCCCGCCGTGCCGGCTGACCCGGTCCACGACGATCGCCTGCTTGCCGACCAGGGCGGCGTGCCCCAGGGTCAGCTCCGGGCCGGAGTGCAGCCGCTTCACCACGCTGGGGCGGACCAGGGCGAGCATGGCCACCGAGGCGCCCACCGCGGCCAGGACCTGCACCCCGAACGGCAGCCCCACCAGGTCGGCGACCATCCCCACGACGGCACCGACCGCCAGCATCAGCAGCACGAGGTCGAGGCTGAACAGCTCCGCGACCCCCAAGGCGATGGCGATCCCGAGCCAGGCCTGCCAGCCCGCCAACCACTCCGGAAGGTTCATGCACCAAGCGTAGTCATGCCGTGCGGTGCCGCACCTGACGCCGCGCAGTCCAACGACCGTCCTCGTGGCTGACCTGCAGCGGCATCCCGAACGTGGTCGAAACGATCTCGTCGGTCAGCACGTGCTCGAGCGGTCCCGCCGCGACCACCCGGCCCCGCCGCAGCAGCAGGACGTGGGTGAACCCGGGCGGGATCTCCTCCACGTGGTGGGAGACCAGCACCGTCGCCGGGGAGAGCTCGTCCATCGCCAGCACCGACAGCGTGGACACCAGGTCCTCGCGGCCGCCGAGGTCGAGCCCGGCGGCGGGCTCGTCGAGCAGCAGCAGCTCGGGGTCCGTCATCAGCGCCCGGGCGATCTGCACCCGCTTGCGCTCGCCCTCGCTCAGCGTGCCGAACGTGCGGTCGCCCAGGTGACCGGCGCCGAGCTCGACGAGCAGTGCCTCCGCCCGCTCGTGGTCGAGCTCGTCGTAGTGCTCGCGCCAGCGCCCGAGCACGCTGTAGGACGCGGAGACCACCACGTCGCGGACCAGCTCCTGCTTGGGGATCCGGTCGGCGAGGGCGGCGCTGGTCAGGCCGATCCGCGGGCGCAGGTCGAACACGTCGACCGTGCCGAGCACCTCGCCGAGGATGCCGGCGACACCGGAGGTCGGGTGCATCTGCGCGGAGGCGACCTGCAGCAACGTGGTCTTGCCCGCGCCGTTGGGGCCGAGGACGACCCAGCGCTCGTCCTCCTCCACGGTCCAGCTGATGTCCTCGATCAACGTGGCCTGTCCACGCGTGACCGTGACGTCGGCGAGCTCGAGAACGGCGTCCATGCATCCCTCGCGTGGTCGAAGTGTCGGGTCGGGCCTTGAACGGGCTCAGAACGGGCCCTGAGCGGGCTCAGTGCTGGCACTGAGCCGGCCTTGGGCGGGCACTGGCCGCTCCAAACCTACGGCACCCGGTTCCGGGCGCCGCACGTAGGCTCTCGGTCGTGAGCGCTCCCTCCCTGCTCCCGATGTCGGCCGACCTGGCGCTGTGGTTCTCCGCCTGGGTCACCGGCCGCGCCAGCCTCGACGACACCCGCGACGCCGTGGTCGGCGACGACGCCGCCCACGACGTGACCGGTCTCCCCGGCGAGGCGGGGACCGTCCCGCTGATCCTCGCGATCGGCCGGATCCGCTCGGCGGGAGCGACCGGTGCGGGCGTCGCGCTGCCCGTGCCGGGTGACCCGCTCGGCCTCGCCGGGCCGGCCGGGTTCAACCAGGAGGCGCTCGAGGCCGGGGAGGGTGTGGTCTTCGAGGGGATCGACGCCGGGCTGGTGCCGCACCGGGCCGGGTCGGGAGTGGTGTGGCAGTACCACCACGCGGTCTCGCGGCGGCAGGTTCCCGACCTGCCCGAGGCCGACACGATGCTGCGCCAGGCGCTCCTCTCGGCCGCGAACACGCTGGCCGACCTCGACGTGGCCCGGTGGCGTCCCGAGGTCGCCGACGAGCTGACCGCCCTGCGCCGGGCCTCCGACCTGCGGGTGCCCCCGGACCTCGCCCCGCGTGCGCTGAAGGTCGCCTCGCAGGCCGCCCGGTGCCGCACGATCGTCGACCTGGCACTCGAGGACGACGGCGGCGCGGTGTCCGCGCGCGAGGCGGACCGCCGGCGTGAGGCGCTGGCGCCGCTGGACCACGCTGCGAGACGCGGCCTGGTCGCCGCCTGCGCCCACCCGTGGGAGCGATAACCTCGTCGCCGACATGGGTACCGACAACGACGCACCGAAGACCCTCCTGATCACGCTGACCGGCAAGGACCGCCCCGGCGTGACCTCCACCATCTTCGCCACCCTGGCGGCCTTCGGCGTCGAGGTGCTCGACATCGAGCAGATCGTGCTGCGGCGCCGGCTGATCCTCGGCGTGCTGGTCTCCTCCCCGCGGGACTGGAAGCCGCTGCGGGACGCGATGGACCGGGTCGCGACCGACCTCGACATGCAGGTCGAGGTGGACCGCGGCACCGGCGACAACCGGCGCCGGCAGGACGGCCGCAGCCACGTCACCGTCCTCGGGATGCCGCTCAAGCCCGCGGCGGTCGCTGCGATCGCGGGCCGGATCGCCGACACCGGCGCGAACATCGACCGGATCGAGCGGATGGCCCGCTACCCGGTCACCGCCATCGACCTGCACGTCTCCGGCACCGACCCGGACCGGCTGCGGATGCTGCTCTCGGAGGAGGCGGCGCGCCAGTCGGTCGACGTGGCCGTGCAGCCGGCGAACCTGCTGCGCCACGGGATGCGGCTGATCGTGATGGACGTCGACTCCACTCTGGTCCAGGGCGAGGTCATCGAGATGCTCGCCGAACACGCCGGCTGCCTGGACGAGGTCGCTGCGGTCACCGAGTCCGCGATGCGCGGCGAGCTGGACTTCGAGCAGTCGCTGCGCGAGCGGGTCGCACTGCTCGCCGGGCTCGACGCCTCCGCGCTGGACCGCGTCTACGAGAGCATCGTGCTCGCCCCCGGTGCCCGGACCATGGTGCGCACGCTCAAGCGGCTCGGCTACCGGTTCGCGATCGTCTCCGGCGGGTTCACCCAGATCACCGACCGGATCGCCGCCGACCTCGGCATCGACTTCGCCGCCGCCAACGACCTCGAGGTCGTCGACGGCCGGCTCACCGGCAAGATCGTCGGCGCGGTCGTGGACCGGGCGGGCAAGGCCGAGGCGCTGCGCCGGTTCGCGGCCGACGCGGGGGTCTCCACCGCCGCGACGATCGCGATCGGCGACGGCGCCAACGACCTCGACATGCTCGCTGCGGCCGGGCTCGGCATCGCGTTCAACGCCAAGCCGGTGGTGCAGAAGGCAGCGGACACCTCGGTGAACGTCCCCTACCTCGACGCGATCATCTACCTGCTCGGCATCAGCCGCGAGGAGGTCGAGGCCGCGGACGCCGAGATGGGGATCGTCACGCCCGCTCCCCCGCTCTGAGCCCCGGCCCGGACCGTCCCCGCTCGTCGGGCTCAGCCGCGGCCGACGTAGAAGTCGACCAGCCGGCAGGTCTCCGGGCCGAGCTGCTCCCAGGGCACCGACGGCTCGAAGACGGCCATCGCGCTGGTCGGGTAGCCGGCCAGCATCTGCTCGAGCACCGACGCCTCGCCGTTGCCGTCCTCGAGCAGGTGCGCGACGAACGCCGCGGTGGGGTTGTGGCCCACGAACAGCACGGTGCGGGCCTCCGCCGGGACCACTCGCAGCGACTCCAGCACCATGTCCGCGCTCCCGGAGTAGACCACCGAGTCCAGGACCGCCTCGGCGGAGCTGCCCGATGACTCCATCACCGCGCGCCAGGTCCCCTGTGTCCGCGCCGCAGTGGACACGACCGCGTGGTCGGGCACGCGTCCGGTGTCGGCGAGGTACCGGCCGGCGTCCCGTGCGTCGCGCAGTCCCCGGTCCGTGAGCTCGCGGGCATGGTCGCTCGCCGCGAAGGGCTCGGCTTTGGCGTGTCGCATCACGATCAGATGGCGCCGGCTGGTCACCTGCTCACTCTGGCACCCCTTAGGCTGCCTGTCATGCCGAACGCGACGAACGTTGACGAGGTGGGGCGGGACGCCCTGGGTACGTCGGACGGGGCGGGATCGCCCGGCCCCCTGCTCGCGATCGGAGGGGCCGAGGACAAGCTCGGCAAGCGCACCATCCTCAAGACGTTCCTGGCCCTGGCCGGGGGTCCGGACGCGCGGATCGCCGTCGTACCCACCGCCTCCTCGCTGGGCCCGGAGGTGATCGAGGTCTACGACGCGCTGTTCCGCCGCCTCGGCGCCAAGGACGTGATCGCCGCCCGGCCGGAGAGCCGCGAGGAGGCGAACTCCCCGGAGATGGTGGCCCGTCTCGACGGGGTGACCGGCATCTTCATGACCGGCGGCAACCAGCTCAAGCTCTCCGCGGTGGTCAACGGAACCGCGTTCGGCGACGCCATCCGGGACGCCCACGAGCGCGGCGTCGTCATCGCCGGCACCTCCGCGGGAGCGAGCATCCAGTCCTCGCACATGGTCGCCTTCGGCTCCGGGGGCGGTACGCCCAAGCAGCGGATGACCCAGCTCGCGGCCGGCCTCGGCCTGATGCAGGACTGCGTGATCGACCAGCACTTCAACCAGCGCAACCGCTACGGCCGGCTGCTGATGCTCGTCGCGCAGAACCCGAGCCTGCTCGGCGTCGGCGTGGACGAGGACACCGCGGCGATCGTGACCGTCGAGGACGGCGAGCAGATCCTGCGCGTCGCCGGGCGCGGCGCGGTCTCGATCTTCGACGGCACCAACGTCGTGTCCAACGCCCACGAGGCCCGCAAGACCGCGCCGCTGCTCGCGTCCGGCGTCATCCTGCACGTGCTGCCCGACGACGCGGTGTTCAACCTCACCCGGCGGGCCCTGGTCCCGCAGCGCGCCGCGGTCGACCCGGACGAGGCCGAGGAGCTCGCCGTGGCCGGCCGCGACCTGAGGAAGCTGGCGCGCGACATCGCCGCCGGCGACGTCTCGCCCAGCGAGCTGCGCCGTCGCAGATCCCGCCGCCCCGAGACCCACCCGGCTCCGGTCCCCACCTCTGCTCCCGCCCCTGCCCCCACCCCCGAAGGAGACACGGCATGACCGACGGTCGTCCGGCGACCCGTCCCGCACCCGACCTCGCGATCCTGGAGACCCGGGTCTACCGGGGCGCCAACGTGTGGTCCTACGACAAGGCCATCCACCTCGTGGTGGACCTCGGCTCGCTCGAGGACTTCCCGAGCAACACCCTTCCCGACTTCACCGACAACCTGCTGCAGCTGCTTCCGGGGCTGCGCGAGCACTCCTGCTCGCGCGGGCGGCGCGGCGGGTTCGTGGAGCGGCTCAACGAGGGCACCTGGCTCGGGCACGTCGCCGAGCACTGCGCGCTCGCGCTGCAGCAGGTGGTGGGCCACGACATCCGCCGCGGCAAGACCCGGCAGGTCAAGGGGCAGCGCGGTCGGTACAACATCGTCTACGGGTACGTCGACGAGCAGGTCGGCCTGGCCGCGGCGCGGCTTGCCGTCAAGCTGGTCAACCACCTCGTCCAGGCCGACCCCGAGTTCGACTGGGAGCGGGAGCTCGAGCAGTTCATCCTGCGCGCCGAGCGGACCGCGTTCGGGCCGTCCACGCAGGCGATCCTGGACGAGGCCGTGTCCCGGGACATCCCGTGGATCCGGCTCAACCAGTACTCCCTCGTCCAGCTCGGCCAGGGCGTGCACCAGAAGCGGATCCGCGCCACGATGACCTCGGCGACCAGTGCGATCGCGGTCGACGTCGCCTCCGACAAGGACCTGACGACCAGGCTGCTGGGGGCGGCCGGCCTGCCGGTGCCCAAGCAGGAGTCGGTGCGCACGGTCGAGCAGGCGGTGGCCGTGGCCGAGCGGATCGGCTACCCGGTGGTGTGCAAGCCGCTGGACGGCAACCACGGGCGCGGCGTCTGCCTGGACCTGCAGGACGCCGACGACGTCCGCTCGGCGTTCCCGGTCGCGCAGGAGCAGTCCCGTCGCGGCTGGGTGATCGTGGAGTCGTTCATCACCGGCCGCGACTACCGCTGCCTGATCATCGACGGCAAGCTCGCGGCGGTCGCCGAGCGGGTGCCCGCGCACGTGGTCGGAGACGGGCACAGCACGATCGAGCAGCTCGTCGAGCTCACCAACGCCGACCCGCGGCGCGGCGTCGGCCACGAGAAGGTGTTGACCCGGATCAAGGTCGACGACGCCGCGGTCGAGCTGCTCGCCGACCAGGGCTACAAGCTCGAGGACGTCCCGCCGGCCGGCGAGATGGTGAAGCTCACCCTCACCGGCAACATGTCCACCGGCGGTATCTCCATCGACCGCACCTTCGAGGCCCACCCCGAGAACGTCGAGATCGCGGAGGAGGCGGCCCGGGTGATCGGGCTGGACATCGCCGGCATCGACTTCATCTGTCCCGACATCACCGAGCCGGTCCGCGAGACCGGCGGCGCGATCTGCGAGGTCAACGCCGCCCCGGGCTTCCGGATGCACACCCACCCGACGATCGGGGACCCGCAGTTCATCTCCAAGCCGGTCGTGGACATGCTGTTCCCGCCGGGCGCGCCGAGCCGGATCCCGATCGTCGCGGTCACCGGCACCAACGGCAAGACCACCACTTCGCGGATGATCTCCCACATCTTCAAGGGGATGGGCCGCAAGGTCGGCATGACCTCCACCGACGGTGTCGTCATCGACGAGCGGCTGCTGATCCGCGCCGACGCGTCCGGGCCGAAGTCGGCACGGATGGTGCTGCAGAACCCGCGGGTGGACTTCGCTGTGTTCGAGGTGGCCCGCGGCGGCATCCTGCGCGAAGGCCTCGGCTACGAGCGCAACGACGTCGCAGTGGTGCTCAACGTCCAGCCCGACCACCTCGGCCTGCGCGGCATCGACACTGTCGAGCAGCTCGCCGATGTCAAGGCGGTGCTCGTCGAGGCGGTCCCCCGCGACGGCCACGCGGTGCTCAACGCCGACGACCCCCTGGTTCGGGAGATGCGGCGCAAGTGCTCGGGCCAGGTGGTCTGGTTCAGCATGGCCGAGCCCGGCTCCGAGGTCCGCGACATGATCGACCAGCACTGCCGTCGCGGCGGGAAGGCGCTCGTGCTCGAGCCCAGCGAGCGGGGCGAGATGATCGTGGTCCGGCACGGGCGCCGGGACATGCAGCTGGCCTGGACCCACCTGCTCCCGGCGACCTTCGGTGGACGGGCCCGGATGAACGTGCAGAACGCCTTGGCCGCGGCCGCGGCCGCGTTCGCGTCCGGCGCACCGCTGCACGACATCCGGCAGGGCCTGCGCACGTTCTCCACCAACTACTACCTCTCCCCCGGCCGTCTCAACGAGGTCGAGGTCAACGGCGTGCACGTCATCGTCGACTACTGCCACAACGCGCCGGGGATGCGGATGCTCGGCGACTTCGTGGACCGGGTCGGCGACGGGCTCAGCTCCACCAGCGAGCTCGGCAAGCCGTCGCGCATCGGCGTGATCGCCACCGCCGGCGACCGCCGCGACGACGACATGCGGGAGCTCGGCACCGTCGCCGCGCAGCACTTCGACGTCCTCGTGGTCCGCGAGGACGTGGCGTTGCGGGGCCGTGAGCGCGGGGTCACCGCCGAGCTGGTCGCCGAGGGGGTCCGTGCGGCGATGGCCGACGGTGCCCGGTGCCGGCAGGTCGAGGTGATCCTCGACGAGACCGACGCGGTGCGGCACGCGATGTCGCGCGGCAACGCCGGCGACCTGGTCGTGCTGTGCGTGGACAAGCACGCTGCCGTGATGTCCGAGCTGGAGAACTGGTCGCACCGGGCACAGGCCGGCTCCGGGGCGGTCGACGACGCGATCGTCGCCGACCCCGACTTCACGCCGGCGAGTCCGCCGGCGACTGCGCAGTCGAGCTCCCCCGAGCAGCCCTGACCTTGTCGCGCAGGGTGTCGGGGTCGTCGACCCGGGCACCCTGCGCGGCCAGCCAGTCGTAGACGCCCTGCCGGTCCTCGTGGCACATCAGCGCCACCACGTCGCCGGGACGTGCCTGCGCCACCAGCGCCTGCAGGCCCGCGAGCTCGGTGGGGTACGACGGGAGCGAGGTGACCCCGACCTTGGCCGCCCCTTCCCGGAACAGGACGTCGAGCTCCTCGGTCATGCGTCCGCGCAGGTAGCGGGCCTTGTGCGCGATCACGGCCACGTCGGCGTCGCGGGCGCCGACCTCGCCGAGGTTGACCACGATGTCGTCGGTGCGGTCACCGACGGCCCCCAGGCCCAGGAGCAGGCGGCTTCCCGGCCGCCGTACCCCGTTCATGATCTCCAGCAGCGCCTCGAGCCCGGCCTCGTTGTGGGCGAGGTCGATGACCACGCTGAACCCGTCGAGGGAGAAGAAGTTCATCCGGCCCGGGTTGTGCTCGGGGTCGGGCCGGAACGACGTCAGCCCCTCCCGGACCGCCTCCCGGGGCAGCCCGACGGCCAGGGCCGCGGACGCCGCGGCGAGCGCGTTCTCGACGTTGAACCGCGACAGCCCCGCCAACGTCATCGGGATGTCGACGACCTCCACGACGGGGTCGGGGTCGCCGTCCGGGGTGAGGACGCACAGCCACCCGTCGATCACGGTGGTGGCCCGGCCGCCCTCGGTGAGCACCTCCCGGAGCGCCGGCGAGTCGGGGTCCCGGGAGAAGGCCCACGGCCTGGCCTTGGTCGCGGTGCGCATCGCGATCACCCGCGGGTCGTCGGCGTTGAGCACCGCCCAGCCGTCGGGCCGGGTGATCCGCGGGACGACCCCCTTGACCTCGGCGAGCTGGTCGAGGGTGTCGATGCCGTGCAGCCCGAGGTGGTCGGCGGAGACGTTGGTGACCACGGACACGTGGTTGTGCACCAGGCCGATGCCCTTGAGCAGGATCCCGCCGCGGGCGGTCTCGGTGACCGCGAGCTCGACCTCCTTGTGGGCGAGCACCCGCCCGGCTCCGCTCGGTCCCGAGTAGTCCCCGGCCTCGACCAGGACCCCGTCGACGTAGATGCCGTCGGTGCTCGACCAGCCCACGTGCATCCCGCGGGTGCGCGCGATGTGCGCGATCATCCGCGACGTGGTGGTCTTGCCGTTGGTGCCGGTGACGGCCACCACCGGGACCCGCGGGCGGAGCGTGCTCGGACCGGGCCCGGCCTCGGCCTCCCGAACGGACGCCGCCGCTTCGCCGACAAGCTGCTCGAGGTCGGGGCTCGGCAGCGCGTCGAGCACCGCCGCCACCGCCCGGCCGAGGGCTTGGGCCCGTCCGCGGTTGCGCCACGGGTAGGCCACGACCACCTGGTGCACGTCGTTGGTGGCCCGGACCCGCACCGCGAGCCGGCTGATCCCGGACTCCCCCGCCACCTGGCGCACCAGCCGGGCGACCGCTCGCGCGGCGAACCGCTGCCGGAACCCGCTGCCGGCGGCGCCGGGACGGGCGTTCTTCAGCCCGATCCGGCTGGCGAACCGCAGCGCCCGATCGTCCTCGGCCTCGATCAGGCCGGTGAGGTCGAGCGTCAGCTTGACCGCCGCGCGGGGGAAGTAGAGGTTGGGGCCTTCGAGGACACGGAGCTCGACGAGGGAGGGCACGCGCGCACGTTATCGGACGCGCGGCCGTTCCCGAAGAGCGGTCAGGCGCCCATCGCGTGGTAGCCGCCGTCGACGTGCACGATCTCGCCCGTGGTGGCCGGGAAGAAGTCCGACAGCAGCGCCACGACCGCCTTGGCAGTGGGCTCGTGGTCCTTCTCGTTCCAGCCCAGCGGGGACCGGTCGCTCCACATCGACTCCAGCTCCTCGAAGCCCGGGATCGCCTTCGCCGCCAGCGTCTTCAGCGGGCCTGCGGACACCAGGTTCACCCGGATCCCCTTCGGCCCGAGGTCGCGGGCGAGGTACCGGGAGCAGGACTCCAGGCCGGCCTTCGCGACGCCCATCCAGTCGTAGGCGGGCCACGCCACCGAGGCGTCGAAGGTCATGCCGACCACCGAGCCACCCTGCTGCATCAGCGGGAGGCAGGCGGTGGAGAGGCTGGCCAGGGAGTACGCCGAGACCTGCACGGCCTGGGCCACGTCCGGCCACGGCCCGTCGAGGAACTTGCCGCCGAGCAGCGTCTCGGGGTTGCCGTAGGCGATGGAGTGCACGACCCCGTCGAGACCGTCGACGTGCTCGCGGAGCAGGTCGGGCAGCCGGTCGAGGTGCTCCTGGTCGGTCACGTCGAGCTCGATCACCGGTGCCTCCTTGGGCAGCCGGCCGACGATCCGCTTGGTGATGCCCAGGGCGCGGCCGAAGTTGGACACGACCACGGTCGCCCCCTCCTCCTGCGCGACCCGGGCGACCGCGAAGCCGATCGAGGTGTCCATCGTGACCCCGGCAACCAGGATCCGCTTGCCTTCGAGAATGCCCATGCTCGTAGTCCCCTCTGGTTCGTGTCCGTCAGTGGCCCATGCCCAGGCCGCCGTCGACCGGGATGACCGCGCCGGTGACATAGCCCGCCTTGTCCGAGGCCAGCCAGGTGACGGCGTCGGCGACCTCCTCCACGGAGGCGTAGCGCTGCAACGGGATCTGCGCCTTGTACTCTGCCTTCTTCTCCTCCGGCAGCACCTCGGTCATCTCCGTCTCGACGAAGCCGGGGGCGACCACGTTCGCGGTGATCGAGCGGCTGCCGAGCTCGCGGGCCAGCGACCGTGCCATGCCGACGAGGCCGGACTTGCTCGCGGCGTAGTTGACCTGGCCGGCCGAGCCGAGCAGCCCGACGACGGAGGAGATGAAGACGATCCGGCCCCGGCGCAGCCGCAGCATGCCCTTGGCAGCCCGCTTGGCGACCCGGAAGGAGCCGGTGAGGTTGGTGTCGATGACGTCGGACCACTCGTCGTCGCTCATCCGCAGGACCAGGGTGTCCTTGGTGATGCCGGCGTTGGCGACGAGGACCTCGACGGGGCCCTGCTTCTCCTCGATCTCGGCGAAGGCGGCGTCGACCGCGGCAGGATCGGTCACGTCGCACCGCACGGCCAGGAATCCTTCAGGGGGCTCGCCGCTCCGGTAGGTGATCGCCACGTCGTCGCCGGCTGCCTTGAACGCCTCCGCGATCGCGCGGCCGATGCCGCGGTTGCCGCCGGTCACCAGAACCGATCTGCTCACTGCCGCTCCCCTCGCTCCGCTGCCTCCAACGGGCAGCCACAGGGACGCTATCGGCTACTGATCGGTATGGAGAATTCAGTCGTCCTCGAGGCGGAACCCGACCTTCAGGCCGACCTGGAAGTGCTCGACCGCCTCGTCCTTGACCTGGCCGCGGATCTGGGTGACCTCGAACCAGTCGAGATGGCGCAGCGTGCGCGCGGCGCGCTCGATGCCGTTGCGGATGGCCTGGTCGATGCCCTCGGGCGAGGTGCCGACGATCTCGGTGACCCGGTAGGTGCGGTTGGACATGGTGGCTGCTCCTGTCGTGGCTGGCTCGGACAGGACCGATGCTAGTGGCGTGGCAGGGGCCGCGGGGCGGCGCGGAAGATCACATGCTCGGCGCGTGGAGACTCACCAGGTCCGACGTACCGTTGAGATATGCGCCGCAAGGATTCCGGAGCCGTCCGGATCACCAGCGCCACCCGCAGCCACAGCGACGACATCGCCTCTCGCCAGCGCCGCTACGTGGTGTCGATGACGATCCGCACGATCTGCTTCATCCTCGCGGTCGTCTTCGCCGGCACCTTCCTGATGTGGATCTTCATCATCGCGTCGTTCATCCTGCCCTACATCGCGGTCGTGATGGCCAACGCGGGCGGCTCGACCGATCCCGGTGGCCCGGACCCGTTCGATCCCGGACCGCAGCACAAAGAGATCGAGCCTCCCCACTGAAAGCATCCCGCAAACCACGGAGGCGCTACGAATTCCGGTGGTCCATACCTGTTTTACCCATTGAGGGCATCTGCGTGGCGATCATTGGCTTTGGCGCGGCACGCGTGCCAGAATCTTCGACGCGCGGGCTCAGCCTCCCCCGTCTGAGCTCGCGCCTTGCAGTGCCGGACGACTTCCCCCGTGGTCGTCCGGCACTGTTCAGTTTCCGGCCCGTTCACGGACCGGACGCACGGTCTCCCCACCTCACCGGCCGCTCGTTAGGGTCACGGACATGGATCTGACCTGCTCCGCCAAGGGATGTCGCGAGGCCGCCGTGTGGGCGCTGCTGTGGAACAACCCGAAGATCCACACGCCCGAGCGCCGCAAGACCTGGCTCGCCTGCGACGCGCACCGGGAGACCCTCTCCGCGCACCTGGCGGCGCGCCAGTTCCTGCGCGAGGTCGAGCCCGTGGACGCCACCGCGACCGGCCCCGGCGACCAGCCGGACTGACGGGCGGCCGCCCCAGGGGGCGAGGGCGACGGGCTGTTGCCCGGACGCTCAGCCGCCGATCGCGGACATCGGCCGCGTCGGCTGCAGGAACGAGACATCGTCGATGCCGTGACCCGGCCGCTTGGTGACCATCGCGGCGCGCCCCCGGTCGGCGATCTCCTCGTCGGTGGCCGTGGCCCGAAGCGCGGTCCGCAGGTCGGACTCCTCCCGCGCGAACAGGCAGTTGCGGACCTGGCCGTCGGCGGTCAGCCGGACCCGGTCGCAGTCGCCGCAGAACGGGCGGGTGACCGAGGCGATCACGCCGACGGTGGCGGGGCCTCCGTCGACCTCGAACAGCTCCGCCGGTGCACTCCCTCGCGGCTCCTCGGCCGGAGTGAGGTCGAACTGCGCTTCGAGCGAGGCGAGGATCTCCTCGGCGGTGACCATGGTGTCCCGGCGCCAGCCGTGCTGCGCGTCGAGGGGCATCTGCTCGATGAAGCGCAGCTGGTAGCCGCGCTCGATGCACCAGCGCAGCAGCTCGGGGCCCTGGTCGTCGTTGACCCCGCGCAGCAGCACCGCGTTGACCTTCACCGGACCCAGGCCGGCGGCCTTGGCGGCCTCCAGGCCGGCCACGACGTCGTCGAGCCGGTCGCGCCGGGTGATCTCGTGGAAGTGCTCGCGCCGGATGGTGTCCAGGCTGACGTTGACCCGGTCCAGGCCGGCGTCCTTGAGCGCCGCCGCAGTCCGGCTCAGCCCCAGCGCGTTGGTGGTCACCGAGGTCTCGGGGCGGGGGCGCAGGGCGGTGGTACGCCGGACGATGTCGACCAGCCCGCGGCGCACGAGCGGTTCACCGCCGGTGAACCGGACCTCGCGGATGCCGAGCTGCTCGACCCCGATCCGGATCAGCCGGACGACCTCGTCGTCGGTCAGCGTCTGCTCCTGCGGCAGCCAGTCCAGGCCCTCTGCCGGCATGCAGTAGGAGCAGCGCAGGTTGCAGCGGTCGGTCAGCGACACCCGCAGGTCTGTCGCGGTCCGACCGAACGTATCGACGAGTCCACCCGTACTCACCCGGCCAGTCTAGGCCGGTCCTGGTGAGGTTAGTGTCGACGGCGTGAAGTTCCTGTTCAGCAGGCGGTGGATCCTGTTCGCGCTGGCGGTGGCGTTCCTGGCCTTCGTGGCCTTCCGGCTCGGCGAGTGGCAGTTCCACCGCCTGGAGGACCGCGAGAGCGAGAACGCCGTCATCGAGCGCAACCTGCGCGCGGACCCCGTCCCCGTGGAGGACGTGCTCGCCGAGGGACGGCCGGTGGCACCGGAGGACTCCTGGCGACGGGTGACCGCGTCCGGACAGTACGTCGAGGACGAGACGATCGTCGTGCGCTACCAGACCCGCGACGGGCAGTCCGGCGTGGACGTCGTCACGCCCCTGCTCACCGAGTCCGGCACCGCCCTGCTCGTGGACCGGGGCTGGCTGGAGACCGGCAACGTGGGGACCACCCGGCCCGACGTACCGCCGGCACCGGAGGGTGAGGTCACCGTCACCGGCTGGGTGCGCGCGGACGCCGAGGGCGACTCCGCCGAGGTCGCCGACCGGTCCACCCGGGCGATCTCCAGCGTCGAGATCGCACCGACGCTGCCGTTCCCCGTCTACGGCGGGTTCGTCGACCTCGAGGCCGAGCGGCCGGAGCCGGCCACCCCGCTGGCCAGGACCGAGCTCCCCGACCTGGGCGAGGGCCCGCACTTCTTCTACGGCCTGCAGTGGTGGTTCTTCGCCGCGCTCGCGCTGTTCGGCTTCTGCTACCTGGCCTGGGACGAGCGCCGCAAGGCCCGACGCGCCCCGACGTCCCCCGGCAAGGGTGCGACCGCCCAGCCGATCGCCGGGGAAAAGGAAACGGCGGGTACGGAGCCCCAGGATACCAGGTCCTGACAGCCGTACCCGCCGTCACCGGCGGCCCCTGCTCTCGCAGCGCCGGTCCTCATCCCCCGTCTGTGACCGGTCACCGGCCGGGTCCGAACCCGACCGGTGACCGGATGATGGTCAGTTCACGTAGAGGTACGTCGGAGTGAGTGCCCCGTCGTACTCGAACCAACCGAGGTAACGCGTGCCCGGGTCCACGTCGGACCACGAGGCGGTGTAGCTGGTGTCGACGTTCTCGACCACCGGCACCGGGTTCGGCGTCGCGGTGAGGTTGCCCGCGTCGCTGGTGCCGTCGACCCGGAACACGTCGAGCCGGTAGTCCATCGCGCTCTCACCCGGGGCTGCGGCGTAGCCGTCGACCACGACGTAGTAGCTCGCGGCCCTCGGGTTCACCAGGTCCACCGACTCGTCGGCGGCACCGGTGGCCGACTGGCCCACGAGCGCCTCGAGGGCGGTGCCCGCGGCGTTGATCCGGTAGACGTAGAGGTCCATGTCCGCCTGGTCGTTGGCCGAGTCGAGGTCGAACCGGGCCAGCTTGGTGCCCTCGCCGACCTTGATCGTGTACTCGACCGACTCGCCGGTGGGCACCGTGCCCAGCGCGGTCTCCGCTGCCGCCAGACCGGCCGTCTCGATGTCGAGATCACCGGTGAAGCCGGCGGTGATCGGCACCTCGACCGAGCCGCTGGCGCCCTCACCCCGGACGGTCTCCGGGGCGCTCACCGACACCGGGCGCAGCGCGACGGGCATCCGGACCTGCTTGCCGGAGGTTGCCTCGGTCAGGGTCACGAAGCCGGTGGCGAACTCACCCAGCGGCGCGTCGGTGCGCTTGAAGGTGAAGTCCACCACCTCGTTGGCGCCGGCCTCCTTCATCTCGAAGGACGACTTGTGGGTGACCGCGAAACCGGGGACGTCCGCGGAGATGCTCCACGAGCCCGCCTCGAGCGCGGTGAAGGTCCGGGTGATCGTCGTCGACGAGGTCACCTGGCCCTGCGCGATGGACGGACCGTTCAGGTCCGACGCGGCCAGCGGCTCGACACCGAGGTCGAGACCCTGCCCCTGCAGGAAGCCCCTCCAGTCCTCGGCGTCGGAGGTGACGACGAGGCCCGGGTCGAAGAACTTCGTCGGGTCGACGTGACCCGCACCCTGGCCGAACGGGTCGGTGTCGGCGTTGCCGTCGGCGTCCTTGACGTCGTAGGCGGTGGTCATCATCGCCGACTTGGCCTGCATCGGCGTCCACTCCGGCTTCTCACCGAGCATGAACGCCGCGAGACCTGCCACGTGCGGGGAGGACATCGACGTACCGGAGTACAGGTCGTAGCTGCGGCCCTGGCCCGAGGGGGGCGCGACCGCGGCCAGCACGCTCACACCGGGGGCGGTGATGTCGGGCTTGATCACGTCGGAGCTGTTCGCCAGCGCCGGTCCGCGCGAGGAGAACCCGGCCATCTGCGGCACCGGGGTGGGGTCGCCACCGGTCGTGTCACCACGCTCGAACGAGACCGTCGCCGAGGCGCCG
>DATIBI010000154.1:0-2772 GCA_035457605.1 Nocardioidaceae bacterium | reverse complement strand
CCGTCACCACGAAGCGGCGCAGGACGTCTTCCTGCGGACGCTCGAGGGCGTGATCGCCGACCTCGAGACCTTCGAGCAGAACCTCCGCGACACCGCCGAGTCCAGCGAGCGAGCCGACGAGGAGGTCGAGGCGGCGCTCCTCGCGCTGGGTCGTGGCTACCAGCAGCGCACCTTCCGGTCCGAGCAGAACTACACGGAGTCGGTGGAGGTCCACACGGGTCGCAGCGGTGTGGCCGCCGGACAGCTCGAGGCCGAGGCGGTCGCGACCCAGGCCCTCGCCGACGAGCACCAGGTCGAGTCCGGTACCGAGGACGTCGACCCGGACGGCACCGCGGCCCCCGAGGTCACCGCGGAGGACGAGCACAACCCGGCCGAGTCCCCCGGGTCCGTCCCCGGTCCGCGGGCGTTCTAGGTCCCTCGCATGACGACGACGCGATGGGCGAACGTACGGCGGCGGGTGGTCCCTGCCGCCGTGCTGGCGTGTCTGCCGGCCCTCGTCTCCGCTCCCTCGCCCGCGCAGGAGGTGCAGCGGCCCCGACCGCCGAAGACCGTCGAGCAGGGCGCCTGGTGGTTCGACGCGATGCGGCTGGGCGCCGCTCACGAGCAGGCCACCGGGAAGGGCGCCACCATCGCCCTGATCGACTCGGCGCTCGACACCTCCGTGCCCGAGCTGCAGGGGGCCGACATCAGGCTGCGCCTTGACTGCAACGGCAACCGGGCCCGGCCGCTGACCGGGCCGGGGGCCAGCCACGGCACCGCACAGGCGGCGCTGCTCGTGGGCAACGGGCGAGGCAACGCCCCCGGCGGCGAGGGCGTGCGCGGCATCGCGCCCGACGCCACGGTGCTGGCCTACGACAACGACCTGGAGCCCGGCACCGACCACATCGAGTGTCCGGCCGAGGGCTTCCGGCGCATGTTCCGGGACGCCGTGCGCCAGGGCGCCGACGTGATCAGCGTCGCGTCCACTCTCGGCGCCGACGTCTTCCCCGTCGTGACGGAGGCGGTCAGCAGCGGAGTGGTCGTCGTGGCGGCCGCCGGCGCGGACGACGTGGCTGGCCACGTGTACCCCGCCGACGCGGTCGGGGTCGTCTCGGTCAACGCGGTCGACGAGGGCGCGCAGCCTTGGAAGCACAACCGCAACACCGGGTCCCCGGTCATCTCCGCTCCGGGGGTCTTCGTGGGCAGCGGCGGCATCTCCGAGCGCGGTTGGTCCTCCTTGGGTTGGGGCACGGGCACCTCCGCCGCCACCTCGATCACCTCGGGTGCCCTGGCGCTGGTCGAGTCCAGGTACCCCGACGCCACCGGGAACCAGCTCATCCAGCACCTGATCCACTACACCGGCGGCGAGGGCGGCTACTACTGGGACGAGGACTACGGCTTCGGCATCGTCTCCGTGACCCGGATGCTCCAGACCAGCCCGACCCAGTGGCCCGACGAGAACCCCTTGGGCAAGAAGATCCCCGACGCGGTCGACCGGTACCCGATGTCGGCCTCGTCGCTTGTGGAGGACGAGCCCGTCGCGGGCGAGCCGGCCGCGGGCGAGCCGGCCGCGTCCGCCGGCACTGCCGGCCCCATCGGCACGGGCAGCTGGGTGTGGGTGGCGGCCGGGCTGGCCCTGCTGGTGGCTGCCGGCGGGGTCGCGCTGGCCGCACGTCGCAGGCGTGCCGCGGAGGGCGAGGTCGGCCCTGCGGCCGCCGACGAGCACGAGACGGTCGGGGTCGGCAACGAGAGACGGGGAGCGTGATCGGACATGGCAGGTCCTGAGGAGAAGCGGCTGGCCAAGGCACAGAGCGCCAGTCCCGAGGCGATCCGGGCCTCGGCCGACTCCTGGCGTGCGGCCGCCGACGGCCTCGCCGAGGTCTCCGACGCACTGCGGAACGCGAAGGTGCGGATCCGCGAGTCGTGGTCCGGCCCGTCGGCAGAGGACGCCGAAGCCGCCTTCGACTCGCTCGCCTCGTCCGTCGACCGGCACCAGGAGACGATGAGGCACGCGGTTCGCTCCCTCGACACCGCCGCCGGCGGTCTCGACCAGGCGAAGCAGGAGTACACCTCCCTGCCCCCGGTGCTGCCCATGCCCACCGCGCCCGACCTCACCGGGCCGACGGACCGGCAGTCGGTGGAGACCGAGATGCGCTACATCCGGCTCGTCAGTGCCCACCGCCAGTCCGCCGATGCCCGCGAGACCAAGGCCGCGACGGCGAACGCCGCGCTCGAGCGTGACCTGGTCGAGGCTTCCCAGGAGATGGGGATGGTCACCCCGAAACCGACCGTCGACCGCTTCGGCCGCGCCGGTATGGGGGACGGAGGTAGAGGCGGGGATGCCGGCCCGCGCTCCGCAGGGCAGGGCGGCCACTCCGTCGGGGAGCCGTTCAGCAGCCCCTACGCGTCCGGATCCGGGGGCACGTACGTGTCGGCGATCGGCGGCGTCGCGGGCGGTGGGCTCGCAGCCGCTGCCGGACGATCCGCATCCAGGCCGGGGACCCTGGGAGCCGGGGTCCAGGCGGACGGACCCGTCGACGGTGTCGTCGGCGGTGGAGCGGGAGTCGCCGGTGCGGTGGGTTCCGCCGGTGGCTCCGGTGCCGACGCAGCCTCAGGTACGTCGACAGGGGGCGCGGTGGGAGGCGCAGTCGGCGCCGCGGGTGGCGCAGCAGGCCTCCGGGGTGCGCTCGGTGGTCTGAAGGCCGGAACCGCCGCCCCGTCGGGAGCTCCCGCCCAGCTCGGGAGGACCGCCGGTGGTCGTCTCGGCACGTCCGGCGTGATCGGCTCCTCCTC
>DATIBI010000153.1:0-5410 GCA_035457605.1 Nocardioidaceae bacterium | reverse complement strand
TGGGCCCGGACCCGGAGACGCCGGGCGCCGCCGAGGTCGGCGTCATGGTCGAGGACCGGTGGCAGCGCCACGGACACGGGACCAGGCTGCTCCGCGCCCTCGCGATCGAGGCGGCGCACCTCGGCCACGACACCCTCACCTGCATGGTGAGGCCGGACAACGACGCGGTCCTGCCGAGCATCCGTCGCGCCGGGCTGCGGGCGCGGCTGAGCTTCGCCGACGGCCTGACGGAGTACCGGATCCCGCTGGCGCGTCTGCGGGGCACGGCGCCGCTGGTCGCGCTCCTGCACGACAGGCGGGAGCTGCGCGAGGTCTACCCGCCCGCCGATCTCCTCGACCAGGCGATCCGCGACGGGGCGTGAGGGTCAGCGGCGGCGCTGTGCGTGCGCGCGGACCTTCGCGCGGTTGCCGCACGAGCTCATGATGCACCAGCGCCGGCGGCCACGGCGGTCGACGAACAGCCACCCGCAGTCGTCGCCGGGGCACGCCTTCACGTAGGGCAGGTCCGGACCCGTGAGGAACTCGGCGGCGGCGCGGGCCACGGCGAGCACCGGCAGGGCCAGGCCGGCGTCCTCCCGGATCTCCCACCGAGGTGCTCCGTCGGGCCCGGGGCGGAGCACGGAGTGACGCCCGGCGTCGCGCAGGAACGACGAGACACCGGCGAGCGCGGGGGCGTCGCCGGGGTCGATCGCGGCGCTGTGCAGGTCGTCCCGCAACGAGCGCGCCGACACGAGCACCCGGTCGGCCTCGTCGGCACGCCGACGCGCGGCTCGCCGTAGCCGGGTCACGTCGCCCATGTCCAGGAGCTCGGCGTGGCCGGCCCAGAGGGCGAGCCGGTCGTAGTCGGGGAGCCACTCCCGCTCCGGCGCGGGGGGATCGCCCCAGCCGGCCCACGTGTTGCAGAAGTCAAGGGCGGGGTGGCCGGCGATGCGCCGCGGTAGGCGTACGCCCTCGAACTCGACCCAGTGCATGGGTCGATTGTGCCCGGACCCTTGTCAGGCAACCGTGGGACCTGCTTGGGTACCTAACCAGTAAGCAACATTTTACCGGTTAGGAGTAGTTCATGAGGTTCCGATCGATCTCGGCGGTCACCGGCACTGCGCTCGTCATCGCAGCAGGGGCTGCACCCGTCGCAGGGGTGACCGCGGCGGAGACGTCACCGTCGCCGTGGACCCCGTACCAGGGGTCGGGCTTCGAGAGGGCGGCCGGTCAGCTGTGCGACTTCGCTCTGCGCGGCGAGCTCCTCAGCGACAAGGAGCGCTACCGGGTCACCGAGACCTACCCCGACGGGTCGACGCGGGTCGAGGAGTGGACCGGGCAGCTGATCTTCCGGTTCGTCAACGCCGAGACCGGCGCGTCGGTGCAGCGCAACCTCACCGGGCGCGGCGACTTCGTCTACCACGAGGACGGCTCGTGGAGCCTGGTCAACGTGGGTGGCCACATCGGGGTCGGGCTGCGTCCGGGCGACGACCCCGGCATGGGCTACTACGTCATCTCCGGTGCAGGGTACGAGCTGCACCAGGACGCCACGGGCCACCGCACCCTGACCCCGGGCGACGGCAAGGCGGAGAACATCTGCGAGACGCTCAGCTGAGCTCCTCCGGCAGGTCCTCGGCGTGGAGCACGACGAGCGAGGTCACGGCGCGGGTGAGGCACACGTACAGCCGGCGGAGGCCGGTGACCCGGTCCGGCTCACCCGCGACCAGACCGGCCGGCTCGAGCAGTACGACGTGGTCGAACTCCAGGCCCTTGGCGAGTGAGGCGGGCACGAGGTCGAGCTTCGCCTCGACCGCGTCCGGCTCCTCACCCAGGACGGCGTGGGCGACTCCCGCCTCGGTGAGCGTCGCCGCGAGAGCCGGCACCGTCACGTCCGGGGCGATCATGCCGACCGAGCCGACCCGCTCCGTCGCGCGTCGGGCCTGCTCGGCCGCCGCAGCCACCACGTCGTCGACCCGGACCATCTCGAGCTCGCCGCGCGTCCGACGTACCGACGTGGGTGGCTCGAGGTCGGGGGCGATCGCCGGCAGCAGCCGGGCGGCGAGGTCGATCACCTCACCGGGCACGCGGAAGCCCCGGGTCAGCTGCTCGACGTGGGCGGTCGGCTTGCCGAGGTGGGCCAGGGCCTCGTCCCAGGAGCGGCTGCCCCACGGGGTGGTCGCCTGGGCGAGGTCGCCCAGGACCGTGGTCGACCCTGTCGTGCAGCGGCGGCCCACCGCCCGCAGCATCATCGGGGAGAGGTCCTGGGCCTCGTCCGCGACGACGTGCCCGAGGCTCGGGGTGCGCGAGACGAGGTCGGCGGCCTCGTCCACGAGCACCGCGTCGGCGACCGACCAGCGCACCGACGCCGGCCCCTTCGCGGGCCTCGCCCACAGCAGCAGGGCCTGCTCGTCCTCGGACAGCACGCCGGTCGCCGCCTCGGCGAGGAGGTCCTTGTCGCTGAGCAGCCTCATGACCAGGCGGGCCGGGTCCACGGCGGGCCAGAGCCGGTCGGCGTACTGCTTGACCGGGCGGCTTCGCGCCACCGCGTCCTGCACGCGGTCGTCGGGGGAGTCGCCCGCGAGCTCCATCTTGACCAGGACCGCGTGGGCGAGCCGCTGCGGGAGCATCGCCCGCGCCGCCCCGTAGCGGACGCCGCGGTCGCGGAGGGCGGTGACCATCTCCTCCGCCTCGTAGGTCGCGACCCGCCATCGCCGGGCGCCACGCGGCACGACGAGCCCCTCGGTAGGCGGCTTCAGGTGCGACCACAGGGCACGCTGCAGCACCGTCGCCATGCGGGCGTCGCCCTTGAGCGCGGCCACCTCGGCCGGGTCCTCGCCGCGGATCGTGTAACGCGCGTCGAGGCCGGCCAGCGTCTTGCCGACGAGCTCCTCGATCGTCGTCTGCTCCGCGTCGATCTCGCCGAGCGCCGGCAGCACGTCGCCGATGTAGCGCAGGAAGGAGGCGTTCGGTCCGACCACCAGCACGCCCTGGCGGGAGAGCTGCTCGCGGTGGGTGTAGAGGAGGTACGCCGCCCGGTGCAGCCCCACGGCGGTCTTCCCGGTGCCAGGAGCGCCCTGCACGCACACCGACCGGTCGAGGCCGGCCCGCACGATCAGGTCCTGCTCGGGCTGGATGGTCGCCACGATGTCGCGCATCGGCCCGACGCGCGGCCGCTCGATCTCGGACTCGAGGATCTCGCTGTGGGCCTCCTCCACGCCCTCGAGCAGCCGCTCGTCCTCGAAGGCGGTCAACGCTCCCTGCTGGAAGCCGAACCTGCGTCGAAGCCTCACCCCCATCGGCTCAGCGCGGCCGGCGCGGTAGAACGCGGTGCTGATGCGGGCCCGCCAGTCCACGACCATCGGGTCGCCCGAGTCGTCGGTCACGTGCCGACGGCCGATGTAGAACCGCTCGCCGCGGGCGTCCTCGTGCGACTCGTCGAAGTCGAGGCGGCCGAAGAACAGCGGCACGGTGGGGTCGTCCTCCAGCGCCTTCATCCGCTGGTAGATCGCGGACTCGAGGATCTGCTGGCTCACCCAGTCGCCGGCGGCGGAGGTGTCGAGGGCGGCGGCCCGCTCGCGCATCCTGGCGAGAGCGGCGCGTGACCGTGCGAGGTGCTCACGCTCCGCGGCGATCGCGGGATCGGGGGAGGCGTCGGATCGGGTGTCGGAGTCGGCGGTCGTGGGCACGCAAGCACCTCCGCTGGGCGCGGCTCGGTTGTGGGGGCCGTGCGACGCTACCAGCGCCCCCGGCGTACGTCACCGGGTTTTCCGGTCCGGGCCCTGGTGCCCCCGCCGGGATCCTGCCAGGGTGATCACGTGCGTGAATCGCGCATCTGGGACAAACGGGGGAGCACTTGGGTCGGTCTGATCGCCAGCCGGCGCGGCAGTACCAGTTCTGGCGCAAGGCTTTCTGGGCCCGCCCGGTCCTCCTCGCCTTCTACAGCCTGATCGCGGGCGTGGCCGGGACCGCCCTGCTCCTGGCCGTGCCCGGCAGCTACCAGCAGGGCGAGGCGATGGAGCGGGCCGGTGTCTGTCGCGAGCGGGCGGAGTCCGACTGCCTGCAGCCTGTGCGTGCATACCTCGACGGCCCGCACTACAAGCGCAGGGCGGGCGACCGGTGGTACCTCCGGAGCGGGGTCACGCGCGCCAGGGTCTTCGACAGCTTCGACATGGCGACGAGTCCGTCGAACACCCTGCAGGAGGTCGGCACGGACACCGTGGTGACCGGTCTCGCGTGGGACGACGAGATCGTCGCCGTGAAGCTGCCTGACGGAAGCATGGTGACCACCGACGAGTACGGAAGCAGCAGGTGGTGGACCATGGCGCTGATGGCCCTCTTCGCACTCGGGACGTGCCTGCTCGTCCTGGTCATTGCCATCGCGCGACGACGCGCGGTCGGCGGCTGGTGGTCGGTGCGCGAGACCCCGACCGCGGTCGGCTCCCAGAGTGAGCCTCAGGTCAGGTTGGGGACGCCGCTAGGCTGGTTGATGGCCTGCGGGGTGCTGCTCCTCGCGCCTGCCGCCCTTGGCTTCCTGCCGATCATGTTCTTCGCCTCCGTCCCCCTCTCGCTCGCGGCTACCGCCCTCGGCCTGGGTCTGGCCCTTCTCGCCGTCGTACGGATGAGGAGGCGGTCCGGTCAGGACTCGGCGGCGATGTCGTCGGCGTCCATGATCCGGTAGGCGTAGCCCTGCTCGGCGAGGAACCGCTGCCGGTGCTGGGCGAAGTCGGCGTCGACGGTGTCGCGCGCGACGATCGCGTAGAAGCGCGCGGAACGGCCGTCCTCCTTGGGGCGGAGCAGCCGCCCGAGGCGCTGGGCCTCCTCCTGGCGCGAGCCGAACGAGCCGGACACCTGGATCGCGACCGCCGCCGACGGGAGGTCGATGGAGAAGTTGGCGACCTTCGACACCACGAGGAGGTCGATCTCGCCCGCACGGAAGGCGTTGAAGAGGCGTTCCCGCTCCTTCACCGGCGTCTCGCCCTTGATCACCGGTGCGTCGAGCCGCTCGGCGATCTCGTCGAGCTGGTCGATGTACTGTCCGATCACCAGGGTCGGCTCGCCCTTGTGCTTCTCGACCAGCTGCTGCACCACGTCGATCTTCACCGGCGTGCACGAGGCCATCCGGTAGCGCTCCTCCGGCTCCGCCGTCGCGTAGGCGAAGCGCTGGCTCTCGGGAAGGGTCACCCGCACCTCGACGCAGTCGGCGGGCGCGATCCAGCCCTGGGACTCGATGTCCTTCCAGGGAGCGTCGTAGCGCTTCGGGCCGATCAGCGAGAACACGTCGCCCTCGCGCCCGTCCTCGCGCACGAGGGTGGCCGTCAGGCCGATCCGGCGCCGCGCCTGGAGGTCGGCGGTCATCCGGAAGATCGGCGCCGGCAGGAGGTGCACCTCGTCGTACACGACGAGGCCCCAGTCGCGCGCGTCGAAGAGCTCG
>DATIBI010000152.1:0-26685 GCA_035457605.1 Nocardioidaceae bacterium | reverse complement strand
TGGAGGCGACC
This sequence comes from Nocardioidaceae bacterium, assembly GCA_035457605.1. Classification (GTDB taxonomy): domain Bacteria; phylum Actinomycetota; class Actinomycetes; order Propionibacteriales; family Nocardioidaceae; genus Nocardioides_C. Next base: position 26,674 of record DATIBI010000152.1, on the reverse strand, counting down.
GCGATCGCCTTCGCCCAGCAGGGTGTGGTGCCCCCTCGCCCGCTGACGCACGACCTCATCAAGGACCTGCTCGTGGCCACCGGCAACGACCTCAAGGAGGTCCGGATCACCGAGATGAAGGACGGCATCTTCTACGCCGTCCTGGCGTTCGACTCCGGCGTCGAGGTCAGCGCCCGCCCGTCGGACTCGATCGCGCTCGCCCTGCGGACCGGGGCCCGGATCGTGTGCGCGGAGGACGTGCTCGACGAGGCCGGTCTCGCCGTCCCCGACGAGCAGGAGGACGAGGTGGAGAAGTTCCGCGAGTTCCTCGACCACGTCTCCCCGGAGGACTTCGAGAGCCACTGACCGCCCGCGCCGCCGGTGGTACGTCGGAGTCGGTACACCTCCACACGCAAACCCTCAACCTCTACTTGAGGGAGCGACACGCGGGTGCGTTACGCCTGCATTTCGTTGACCACCCCCTCACCCAGCCTTACCGTGGAACTGTCTTCGTTGTAACTCCACCGTTGTGCTCTGTCTCGGGTGCATCGGCTTCCCCGTCCGGAGTTGCAGGCGTAACGGAGCGGACAACGGAGGTACACGTGACCAGGAACGGCGACAAGGCGGCCCCGTCGGCCGATGAGACCGCTGCTCACGAGGCCGCGGTGGCGGCTGACCAGCAGGGGCTTCTCTTCGACGACGACGTCTCGCCGCTGCCCAGCGACGCGGGCTACCGCGGGCCGACCGCCTGCAACGCCGCCGGCATCACCTACCGCCAGCTCGACTACTGGGCCCGCACCGGTCTGGTCGAGCCCAGCGTGCGCGGCGCCACCGGCTCGGGCACCCAGCGCCTGTACTCCTTCCGCGACATCCTGCTGCTCAAGGTGATCAAGCGGCTGCTCGACGCCGGGATCTCGCTGCAGCAGATCCGCACCGCGGTGCACCACCTCCGCGAGCGCGGCACCGACGACCTGACCCGGGTGACGCTGATGAGCGACGGGGCCAGCGTCTACGAGTGCACCAGCAGCGACGAGGTCATCGACCTGCTCCAGGGCGGGCAGGGCGTCTTCGGCATTGCGATCGGCGGTGTGTGGCGCGAGATCGAGGGCTCGCTCGCCGAGCTGCCCAGCGAGCGCGCCGCCGCACCCGAGGATGCCCACAGCGCCGACGAGCTCGCGGCCCGACGCCGCGCCCGTCAGGTGGGCTGACCCGCCGCACGACCCACGCGAGGACCCGCCAGTCCCCACCGCAGTCCCGGTGGCGACTGGCGGGTCCTTCGTGTCGCACCTGATAGTTTGGCCCTGCTGACGAACCCGCACGGGAGAGTCTTCGCCGGACCGGCCGCGGTGGCCGGCACGCAGCGAAGCGCCGAAGGGGCAAATCCTCCCCGGAACCTCTCAGGCGCCCGGACCGTGCGGACGAGGCAACTCTGGAAGTGCGCGCCGCGCCGACAGAGGGGGAGGCGACCTGACGTAGACGACGGCCTCGGCCCGATCCGGTGAAACAGGAGCCTCTGTGTCCGACCACCCCACCTTGTCCCAGCTCGACACCGCCCAGGCCTTCGAGGACCGGCACATCGGCCCGGACGAGCAGCAGCAGACCACCATGCTCAAAGCGCTCGGCTTCGCGTCGCTGACCGACCTGATGGAGGCGGCCGTCCCCGGCGGGATCCGGTCGTCGACGGAGCTCGCGCTGCCGGCACCGGCCACCGAGGAGGAGGCCGCCCGACGGCTCCGCGCGCTGGCGTCCCGCAACAACCCGCTCGAGCCGATGATCGGCCTCGGCTACCACGGAACGATCACCCCGCCGGTGGTCCGCCGCAACGTGCTGGAGGACCCGAGCTGGTACACCGCGTACACCCCCTACCAGCCGGAGATCTCCCAGGGCCGGCTGGAGGCGCTGCTGAACTTCCAGACCATGGTCGGTGACCTCACCGGCCTGCCCACCGCCAACGCCTCCCTGCTCGACGAGGGCACCGCGGCCGCGGAGGCGATGACGCTGGTCCGGCGCGCCAACCGCGGTGCAACCGGCCGGTTCGTCGTCGACGCCGACGCGCTGCCGCAGACCATCGCCGTGGTGGAGACCCGCGCCCGCGCCATGGGCATCGAGGTGGAGGTCGCCGACCTGTCCACCGGGCTGCCCGACGGCGACCTGTGCGGCGTGCTGGTGCAGTACCCGGGAGCGAGCGGCCGGGTCCTCGACCCCCGACCGGTCATCGAGGCCGTGCACGAGCGGGGCGCGATGGCCGTGGTCGCGGCCGACCTGCTCGCGCTGACCCTCTTGGAGTCGCCGGGCGCGATGGGCGCCGACGTGGTCGTCGGCTCGACCCAGCGGTTCGGCGTCCCGCTGTTCTACGGCGGTCCGCACGCGGGGTACATGGCGGTCCGGTCCGGGATCGAGCGACACCTGCCCGGTCGCCTGGTCGGGGTGTCGAAGGACGCCGAGGGCCGCCCGGCGTACCGGCTGGCCCTGCAGACGCGGGAGCAGCACATCCGTCGGGACAAGGCCACCTCCAACATCTGCACCGCGCAGGTGCTGCTCGCGGTCGTGGCGTCGATGTACGCCGTCTACCACGGCCCGGACGGGCTGCGGACCATCGCCCAGCGCACCCACCGGTACGCCGCGGTGCTCGCCGCGGCGCTGCGCGAGGCCGGGCTCGACGTGCCCACCGACCCGTTCTTCGACACCCTCACCGTCGCCGTGCCCGGTCGCGCGGCCGAGGTGGTCGCCGCGGCCCGCGACGCCGGCGTGCACCTGCGTCTGGTCGACGCCGACCACGTGGGCGTCTCCACCTCCGAGACCACCGGCAGGGCGCACCTCGAGGCCGTGCTCGGCGCCTTCGGTGCGGACTCGGTCGACGTCGACGCGGTGGACGCGCGGACCGGCGACGAGCTGCCCGAGGGGCTGGTCCGCACCGACGAATACCTCACCCACGAGGTGTTCAACACCCACCGCTCCGAGACGTCGATGCTGCGCTACCTGCGGCGGCTCTCCGCCCGCGACTACGCGCTGGACCGCGGGATGATCCCGCTCGGCTCGTGCACGATGAAGCTCAACGCGACCACCGAGATGGAGCCGGTCAGCCTGCCCGGGTTCGCCGACCTGCACCCGTTCGCGCCGGTGCAGGACGCCGCCGGCTACGCCGTGCTGATCGACGAGCTCGAGGGCTGGCTGGCTGAGGTGACCGGCTACGACCGGGTGTCCATCCAGCCCAACGCCGGGTCGCAGGGCGAGCTGGCCGGCCTGCTGGCGATCCGGGCCTACCACGTGGCGAACGGCGAGGCCGCCCGCGACGTGTGCTTGATCCCGTCCTCCGCGCACGGCACCAACGCCGCCTCGGCGGTGATGGCCGGGATGCGGGTCGTCGTCGTCAAGGCCGCGGGCGACGGGTCGGTGGACCTGGAGGACCTCGAGCACCAGTGCGAGACCCACAAGGACGACCTCGCCGCGATCATGGTCACCTACCCGTCCACGCACGGCGCCTACGAGGACGGCATCACCGAGCTGTGCCGGGTCGTCCACGAGCACGGCGGGCAGGTCTACGTAGACGGCGCGAACCTGAACGCGCTGCTGGGCCACGCCAAGCCCGGTGAGTTCGGTGGCGACGTCTCGCACCTGAACCTGCACAAGACCTTCTGCATCCCGCACGGCGGGGGCGGGCCGGGCGTGGGCCCGGTCGCGGTCCGCGAGCACCTGGCGCCGTACCTGCCCTCCCACCCGATGCACCCCGACGCCGCCAAGCGCGAGGGGATCGGCCCGATCAGCGCCGCCCCCTACGGCTCGGCGGGGATCCTGCCGATCTCGTGGGCCTACGTGCGGATGATGGGCGGGCACGGCATGACCCGGGCCACCGCGGTCGCGGTGCTCTCGGCCAACTACGTCGCGCACCGGCTCGGGGAGCACTTCCCGGTGCTCTACAAGGGGCACGGCGGCCTGGTCGCGCACGAGTGCATCCTGGACCTGCGCGAGCTCGCCCGCGCCAGCGGTGTGACGGTGGACGACGTCGCCAAGCGGCTGATCGACTACGGCTTCCACGCGCCGACCATGAGCTTCCCGGTCGCGGGCACGCTGATGGTCGAGCCGACGGAGAGCGAGGACCTCGGCGAGCTGGACCGCTTCTGCGAGGCGATGATCGCGATCAAGGGCGAGATCGACCGGGTGCAGGCGGGGGAGTGGAGCGCGGAGGAGTCCCCGCTGCGCGGCGCCCCGCACACGACCCGTGCGCTCACCGGCGAGTGGGACCGCGTGTACACCCGCGACGAGGCGGTCTTCCCGACCGGCCCGGACCCGGACAAGTACTGGCCGCCGGTCGCCCGGATCGACCAGGCCTACGGCGACCGGAACCTGGTGTGCTCCTGCCCCGCGCCGGAGGCGTTCGCCGAATGAGCGCTCAGGTCGACGGCCTGACCGCCCACCGGCTGCAGTCGGTGGTCGCGCGGGAGCAGGCCGGTGCCCGGCTGCCGTCCCTGGTGGCCGGCGTGGTCCGCGGCGGGAGTCTCGCCTGGTCGGGGGCGCACGGGCGGTGGACCGGCGCGGGTGAGCCCGGCCCGGACACGCAGTACCGGATCGGGTCCATCACCAAGACGATGACCGCGGTGCTGGTGATGCAGCTGCGCGACGAGGGCGTGCTCGACCTCGCGGACCGACTGGACCAGCACCTGCCCGGAGTCGGCTACGGCGACCGCACGCTGCGGAGCCTGCTCGCGCACAGCTCGGGCATGCAGTCCGAGCCGGCCGGCAGCTGGTGGGAGCGCAGCCCGGGTGTTCCGTTCGAGGACCTCGCTGCGGCCATCGACGACAGCCGCGCACCGTTCCCGCCGGGGGTCACCTACCACTACACCAACCTCGCCTTCGGGTTGCTCGGCGAGGTGGTTGCCCGGCACCGGCGGACCACGTGGTGGGAGGCGGTGGAGCAGCGGATCCTCGACCCGCTGGGCATGACCCGCACCAGCTACCACCCGGAAGCGCCCGCGGCCACGGGGTACAGCGTGCACCACTTCGCCGGGACGCTGACCGTCGAGCCCGCGCAGGACACCGGTGCGATGGCGCCGGCGGGGCAGGCGTGGAGCTCCGTCGACGACCTCGCCCGCTACGCCGCCTTCCTGCTGGACGGCGACGACCGGGTGCTGTCGACGGCCACGCTGCTGGAGATGTCCACCCCGCAGTCCGGCAGCCTGGCCGGTGGGCTGTCCGGCGGCTACGGGCTCGGGCTGCGGCTGCTCGCGGGAGGCTCCGGCACGCTCGTCGGGCACACCGGCTCGATGCCGGGTTTCCTGGCAGGCCTGTTCGTGGACCGGGTACGCCGGACCGCGGCGTTGTGCCTGGCCAACGGGACCACCGGCCTGCGCTGCGAGGGGCTGCCGGTCGACCTGCTCGACACGCTCGAGGAGCTCGAGCCCACGCTCGCCGAGCCGTGGGTGCCGAACGCGCGGGTGCCCGAGCAGATGGAGGAGGTCCTCGGAGTCTGGCACTGGGGAAACAACGCCTACGCGTTCTGCTACGCCGGCGGCGAGCTGCGGATCGCCCAGCTCGCCAGCGGCACGGTGCTGCACCGGTTCGAGCCGCGCCCCGACGGCACGTTCGTGGGTGTCAGCGGCTACCACCACGGCGAGACCCTGCAGGTGCACCGAAGCCCCGACGGGTCGGTGAGCCACCTGGAGTGCGCCACGTTCGTCTACACCCGCGTCCCCTACGACCCGGCCGCGCCGATCCCGGGAGGGACTCCGCAGGGCGAATGACCCGTTGAGGGGATGGCCGCTCGTCGCGACCCCGGCGTAGCCTCGCAGCCGACACACGTCGTGTGCCGAGGAGGCCGGAGATGATCTGGACACGCCCGGGGGACGAGGACTACGACGAGCGACGAGCGCTCTTCAACGCGATGTGGGACAAACGGCCCGCGATCATCGCCAACTGTGCCGACCCCTCCGACGTGTCGATGGCCCTCGACCACGCCCGGCGGGAACGGATGACCGTGGCGGTCCGGGCCGGTGGCCACTCGGTGGCCGGCATGTCCAGCGTGGACGACGGGCTGGTGATCGACGTACGCCCGATGAAGAGCATCCAGGTCGACCCGGTCGCCCGCGTCGCGGTGGTCGGCGCCGGCGTCACCTGGGGCGAGCTCGACGCAGCCACCCAGCAGCACGGGCTCGCGGTCACCGGCGGGCGGGTGACCACCACCGGGGTCGCCGGGTTCACCATCGGCGGCGGCTCGGGATGGCTGGACCGCAAGTACGGGCTGGCCTGCGACAACCTGCGGGCGCTCGACGTGGTCACCGCCGACGGCCGCGAGCTGCACGTGGACTCCACGCGGCACCCCGACCTGTTCTGGGCGCTGCACGGCGGTGGTGGCAACTTCGGCGTGGTGACCTCACTGGAGTTCGACCTGCACCCCGTCGGACCGACGGTGCAGGCGGGGTTCTTCGCCTGGCCGACCGCCGAACGGGGAGCCGAGATCGCCCGGGCCTACCGGGACTGGGCCACCGGCGCGCCCGAGGAGCTGGGGTCGTGGCTGCTGATGATCGACGGGCCCGACGAGGACTTCGTGCCCGAGCACCTCAAGGGCGAGAACATCGCGCTGCTGTGCGCACTGTGGGCAGGTGACCCCGACGACGGTCACGACTACGTCCAGCCGCTGCGCGAGCTCGGGCCGGCCATCGACATGATGCAGCCGCGGCCCTACACCGAGTTCCAGTCGATCCTCGACGACGTGCCCGGCAACCGGCACTACTGGAGCGCCGACTACCACGACCAGCTGCCGGACGAGGCGCTCGACGTGTTCATCAGGTCGGCCCTGGACGCGCCGTCACCGCTGACCCAGCAGATCTTCTTCGCCTGGGGCGGTGCCGCCGCCCGGGTCCCGGAGGACGCAACGCCGATGACGCAGCGCTCCGCGGCCTGGGTGTCGCACCCGTTCGCGGTGTGGCAGAACGCGGCCGACGACGCCGAGAACATCGCCTGGGTCCGCGACTTCCGGCGCGACATCGAGCCGTGGACGAACGGCGGCGTCTACCTCAACTTCATCGGCGACGAGGGTGCTGACCGGATCCGGAGCGCGTTCGGGGAGCGCAAGCTGCAGCGGCTCGTGCAGGTCAAGACCGAGCACGACCCGCACAACGTGTTCCGCGGGAACCAGAACATCGCGCCGATGGTGCCGGCCTAGCTAGTTCGCCTGGCTCACGCTCGACATGTTGAAGTCCGGCACCCGCAGCGCCGGCGTCGCGGTGCGCGAGAAGTAGTCGCCCCACTCGCGGGAGAAGCTCGGCACCGTCACCGAGGCGTCACTGAACCGGCCGAGCAGGTCGATCGGGCTCTCGTTGAAGCGGAAGTTGTTCACCGCCCCGGTGACCTCGCCGTTCTCCACGAGGTAGACCCCGTCGCGGGTCAGCCCGGTGAGCAGCAGCGTCTGCGGGTCGACGACCCGGATGTACCACAGACAGGTGAGCAGCAGCCCGCGTTCCATCGACCCGACGAGGTCGGCCGCGCTGTCCTGCGCGCCGTCGACGCTGACCACCAGGTTGTCGATGCCGGGGGTGACCGGCTGCTCGGTCAACCGGGCCGAGTGCCGGGTCTGCACGAGCGCGGCGAGGTTGCCGTCCTTGATCCAGTCGGTGCGGTTCAGCGCCAGCCCGTTGTCGAACACGCTGCTCTGGTTGCTGCTGGCCGACGCGGTGACGAACGGCGCCGCCTGCAGCCCGGAGTAGGTGGGGTCGGAGTAGACCTGGATCGGGCGGGGGGAGAGCGACTCCCCGATCCGGGTGCCGCCGCCGGGGCGGGAGTACACCGACTGCCCCTCGTGGGCCTCCCGCGCGGACGCCGTCCAGTAGGCGTAGATCATCAGGTCCGCCACGGCCGTGGGTGGCAGCAGCGTGTCGTACCGACCCGCCGGAAGGTCCACCCTGCGCTCGGCCCAGCTCAGCCGCTGCGCCAGCTGCCGGTCCAGCGCCAGCGCGTCGACGTCCCGGAAGTCACGGGTCGCGCCGCCCACCCAGGCGCTGCTGGTGAGGGCGTGGTCCTTGCCGGTCACGCCGTAGTGGCCGGTGGGCTGCTCGTGCCGCAGACGCAGGCCGGTCGAGGAACCCAGGTAGGTGGTGGTGACGTCGTGGTCGACGAAGCCGTAGAGGATCCGCTTCTCGTCCTCGGCCCGGCCGAAGGCCTCGCCGAGCGCGGCCGCGAAGTCGGCGTAGACGTCGATGGAGGTGTCCCCGGGGGCGTGGAACCAGTCCTCGGCCGCCTCACCGGTGACCAGGTCGGCGGCGTCCTCGGCGGGGGTGCTCTGGCGGGCGGTGGCGTCGGCGGCCTCGACGATCGCGCGGACCTGCTCCTTGGAGGCGGCGGTGCTGGTCACCGAGCCCGAGGCGGTGCCCTGGCCGGCGCCGACGAAGGACACCACCGTGACGGTGACCCGGTGCATCACGCCGTTGGTGGTCAGCGTGTTGTTCGCCCAGCGCAGGTTCGCGCTCGTGGAGTCCCGGACGATCGCGATGCACGCGTCGGCCTTGCTGGCGGCGAGGGCGTGCTCGACGAGGTCCTGGGGAGTCGGCGCAGGCATGTTCTGGCTCCTTCTCAGTGGCCCTACGGGCCGGGTCAGTTGCCGGCTTCGGCGGTGGTGTTGAGCACGCGGACGTTGCGGAACAGCGAGGTCGGGCAGCCGTGCGAGACCGAGGCGACCTGGCCGGGCTGGGCCTTGCCGCAGTTGAACGCCCCGCCGAGCTCCCAGGTCTGCGGCCCACCCACGGCCTCCATCGAGTTCCAGAAGTCCGTGGTGGTGGCCTGGTAGGCGACGTCGCGCAGCTGCCCGGCCAGCTGACCGTTCTGGATCCGGTAGAAGCGCTGCCCGGTGAACTGGAAGTTGTAGCGCTGCATGTCGATGCTCCAGGACTTGTCACCGACGACGTAGATCCCGTCCTCGACCCGGCCGATGAGCTCCTCGGTGCTCGGGCCGTCGGCGGCCGGCTGGAGGGAGACGTTGGCCATCCGCTGGATCGGGATGTGACCCGGCGAGTCCGCGTAGGCGCAGCCGTTGGAGCGGCCGAGGTCCTTCGCGTGCGCCATCGGCCGGTCGAGCTGGTAGCCGACGAGGACGCCGTCCTTGACGATGTCCCAGGACTGCGTGCGCACGCCCTCGTCGTCGTACCCGATCGTGGCCAGCCCGTGCTCGACGGTGCGGTCGCCGGTCACGTGCATGACCGGGGAGCCGTACTGCAGCGTGCCGAGCTTGTCGTAGGTGGCGAACGAGGTGCCGGCATAGTTGGCCTCGTAGCCCAGGGCCCGGTCGAGCTCGGTGGCGTGGCCGATGGACTCGTGGATGGTGAGCCACAGGTTCGAGGGGTGGATCACCAGGTCGTACTGCCCAGCCGTCACCGACGGGGCCGCCAGCTTCTCCTCGAGCAGGCTCGGCAGCTCGGCGAGCTCGGCCTCCCAGTCGTAGTGCTTGCCGACGAGGTACTCCCACCCGCGGCCGACCGGCGGCGCGATCGTCCGCATCGAGTCGAACCGTCCCGTCGCGTCGTCGGCGCCGAACACCTCGAGCTCGGGCTCGATCCGGACCCGCTCCTGGGTCGTGGTGGTGCCTGCCAGGTCGGCGTAGAACTTGTGCTCCACCACCTGCTGCAGGTAGGCGCTGGCGTGGTTCACCGGCCGGGCGTCCAGCAGCTTCTGGGTCCAGCCGGCCAGCAGCTCGACCTTGTCCGAGAGCGGGACCGCCAGCGGGTTGATCTCGTAGCTGGAGGTCCAGTACGCGTCGGAGTAGATCGGCTCCGGGGCCAGGGCCACCGGCACCCGCGTCATCGCCGCGGCCACCTGCGCCACGCGGACCGCGGTCTCGGTGACCTGCACCGCGGACTCCGGGGTGAGCACGACCCCGGAGGCGAAACCCCAGGCGCCGTCGAGGATGACCCGGACCGCGAAGCCGAGGTCCTCGGTGTCCCCGGCACCCTGCAGGTGCCCGTCGCGGATCCGGACCTGCTGGTTGCGCACCCGCTCGAACCGGAAGTCGGCGTGGCTGACCTTGAAGTCCTGGGCCCGGGCCAGCGCCGCCTCCGCCATCCGACGGTAGGGGAGCGAGGTGAAGGAGGGGTCGATGGCGCCGTGGACGGCGTCGCCAGAAGTCATGCGTGCGAGGTTATGTGCCGCCCGCCCCGTCAGTCACGTCCGTTTCCCGTGTGTCGGACATCCACCCGCCAACATCCGCCGTACGAGCACTCCCACACCCGTTCCGACGACGCCTCCGGTGGAGCGCGCCGACCCTCCGTACGGCGTCGAGGAGCGGCCGATGCTCGAGGCCCGGCTGGCCCTCCACCGGGCCACCCTGCTGCACAAGCGCGCCGGCGCGGACTTCGACCGGTCACCGGTGACCGAGGCCGGTCAGGTCCGGCCGTCGTCCTCCTGGGCCTCGGTGAGCGTGTCGGAGCGTTCCATCCAGGTCGCCGGCAGCACGTCGAACCCGGCAGCGAGCGCGGCCTCGCAGACCTGGGGGTCATCGTCGACGAGCACGGCGACGGTGGCCACCTCGGCGATCCGGCGGAGCTCCTCCACCTTCGTGATCCGGGCCGGTCGACGGTCGCCGAGGGCGCGCAGCCGGACCTGCCCCTCCGGAAAAGCGTGCCGAGCGAGCCACTCCTCGGTGTCGCTGCGGCACCCCTCGGGCCGGCCGGAGAGGTAGATGATCTCGTAGACCTCGGCCAACCGGCGGACCGCGTCGACCCCGGCGTCGAGCACCGGGTCCGCAGGCGCCGCGGCGAAGAAGGCCGCCCAGTCCTTGGGCTGCTTGTCGAGGTGGTGCAGCCGGTGGCGTACGTCGGCGACCACCCCGTCGATGTCGACCACCGCCACCATCCGGTCCACGGGTCAGCCCACCGCCGTGCGGACCGCCACCGTCGAGCCGGAGCGGGTCTTCTCCACGTGCAGCTGGGTGGGGATCCGGTTGCGCAGCTCGCTGACGTGGCTGACCACGCCGACGGCACGGCCCCCGGCACGCAACGCGTCGAGGCGGTCCATCACGTCGTCGAGGGTGTCGGCGTCGAGCGTGCCGAAGCCCTCGTCCACGAAGAGCGTCTGGATCTCGGTGCCCCCGGACTCGGTGGTGACCACGTCGGCCAGGCCGAGCGCGAGGGCGAGCGAGACCACGAAGGTCTCACCGCCGGAGAGCGTGGACGGGTCGCGCACGTCGCCGGTCCACTGGTCGACCATCTCCAGACCGAGCCCGGCCTGCGAGCCCTTCCGGGCGGCGCGACCCGTGCGCTGGAGGAGGTACCGCTGGTCGCGCATGTGCGCCAGCCGCTCGTTGGCCGCCTCGACGACCTGGTCGAGCCGGGTGGCGAGGACGTAGGCCGAGAGCCGCATCTGCAGCTGGTTGTCCGCGCTCATCCCGCGCACCAGTCGGGCCATCGCGTCCGCCCGCACGTAGTCGTCTCGCACCGGCGCCCACTCCGTGAGCGCCGCGTCGAGCCGGACCCGGTGGCTGCGGAGGGCCTCGGCGACCTGCTCCTGGCGGTGCAGCGCCCGGGCGTGCGCGTCCACGGTCGCGGTGGCCTCCTCGAGCGCGGCCGCCAACGGCTCGAGGTCGGCTGCGGCGGAGTCCCCGATGCCGAGCACCTCGGGGTCCTCGAGCACGGCGTGGGCGCGGGCCAGGGCGTCGTCGCGTCGCTGGAGCAGCTCCTCGATGCGGGACCGCTCATGGCCGGGCAGAGACGCCTCGCGCACCCCGTCCGGTCCGGTGAAGCCGTGGGCGTGGGCGGTCTTCTCCGTCTCCGCGACCACCGTCTCGACACGCTGCTGGGCGGCGTCATGGGTCGCGCACGCCTCGCGGGCGCGGGTGAGTGCCTCGAGCCAGCGGCGGTGGTGCTCGATGACCTCGGCGAGCGAGCCCTCGACCCGGTCGGGCCCCAGCGCCTCGGCCAGCTCGGCGGCGGCTGCGTCCGCGGTGCTGTGGTGTCCGAGCACCGCCTGGGTCAGGGTGGCGATCCGGGTCTCCTGCGCGTGCAGCTCGGTGGTGACGAGCTCCTGCTCGGCCGTCAGGGTCGCCAGCTCGCTCTCGGTGGCCTCCACGGTGCTCTCGGCCCGGGTTGCAGCAGCCACGTCCTCCTCGAGGGTGGCCAGTTCCGTCGCCGCGGCGTCGGCGTGGAGCCCTCCGGACCGCTCCTGCAGGGCCGCCAGTCGCTGCTCGGCCTCGGTCACCGCCGTGGTCGCCGCGGTGTGGGCAAACGTGCGCTCGTCGAGCTCCGCGGCGGCCTGCTCCTGCTCGGCGTCGGTGACCGCGGGCTCGCCACCGGATGCGGGAGCGGGGTGCTCGGCGCTCCCGCACACCAGGCAGGGCGCGCCGTCCTCGAGCCGGCCGGCGAGCTCGGCGGCGATCCCGGCGAGCCTGCGGGCGTTGAGGTCGAGCAGCCGTTCCCGCGCCGAGGCGGCACGGTCCCGGGTGTCGCGAGCGCTGTCGCGCGCCTCCTCCAGGGAGTGCAGCGCGCGGGGGACCTGCCGGGCGGCCTCGAGTCGCTCACGCGCCGCGGCCATCTGGAGGGTCAGCGCCTCCTTGCGTGCGGCGGTCCGGGTCGCCTGGTCGTAGCGGTCCCGGAGCGCGGCCAGACGGTCCGGGAGCTGTGCGCGTCGCTCGGCGAGGCCGGTGTGCTCGCGCCGCGCCTCCTCCAGCTCGCGCTCGACCGTCGCCGCCGCCCGGCGGGCGTCGACCAGGGCCCGCTCGCGGGGCAGCAGCGACCTGAGGCGGTGGATCCGGTTGCGGCCCTGCTCGACAGCGGCGTCGAGCTCCGCGACGTCCGGGTCGGCGGGGCTGTCGTCCGGCAGCGTCGCGAGCGCGGTGTCCCGGCGCAGGAGACACTCGTCACGGTCACGGACCGCCTGGTCGAGCATCCGCAGGACGGGCAGGCACGCGGCCGCCCGCCGGTCCGCCTCCAGGGCCGCCCGGCCCCGCTCCGCCTCGTCCCGGGAGGCCTCCAGCCGTGCCACGACGGACCGGGCCTGGTCACGTCGCTCGGCCACGGCGCGCTGCCGGTTCGCCTCGTCGTGCCGTGCCCGGGCCTCCGCCAGCACGAGCGCCGCCGCCTCGTGCGCGGACCGCGTCCGGACGAGCCCCTGCTCGGCGGCCACGACAAGCTCCTCGACCCAGGGCAGGACCCGCCCCTCGGATGCGGCGGCCGCCAGCGACGGTCCCGCGAACCCCTCGGGAAGCTCGGTCCCGGACCGGTCGGCCACGGTGTCCAGGATCCGTTGCACCGCGCTCTCGCCCGTGGCCGCCCGCTCGCGGAGCCGCCGACTGTGCTCGTGGACCCAGTCCTCGATCCGCGCGAACCGGTCGGTGCGGAAGAGGTGCTGCAGGACGTCGTGGCGGTCTTGCGAGGACGCGCGCAGGAACTTCTGGAAGTCGCCCTGGGGCAGCATCGCGACCTGGACGAACTGGGTGGAGCCCATGCCGACGAGCTCGGTGACGAGGTGCCCCACCTCCTGCGCACGCGAGCTGAGGAAGTGCTCCTCACCGGTGGTGGTCTCCACCAGCGTCGCCGCTGCCTTCTCGGTGATCAGGCCCTCGCCACGCAGCTTGGGCCGGGTCCACTCCGGGGACCGTCGCAACAGGAACCGGCGGTCACGGATGCTGAAGTCCAGGACGACCTCGGGCCGTGCGTCCACCGGGGCATGCTGGGACTTCAGCGCCTTCACCCCCCGGACGCCGGGCACGGTGCCGTAGAGCGCGAAGCAGACCGCGTCGAGAATGCTGGTCTTGCCGGCGCCGGTCGGTCCGGTGAGCAGGAACAGGCCCGCGTCACAGAGCTCGTCGAAGTCGATCTCCTCGTGGCCGGCGAACGGGCCGAACGCATCGACGGTGAGCCGGTGCAGCCGCATCAGCCGACCTCCTCGATCGTCACCGGCGCGTCCGCGTCCTCGTTGATGCGGCAGGAGTCGCAGGCCAGCTGCAGCAGCAGCGCCTCCTCCGTGGTGGCCTCGAGGGCGCGGACCTCCTCGACGAAGCCGAGCGCGATGTCGATGTCGCTGCGGCCGTCCACCCGGGGCATGACCGGGCCGCGGTCACGTCGGACACCCTCAGGCTCGAAGGTCAGCACCAGGGCGTGGGGGAACCGCTCACGCAGCCGCTCCATCGCGTGCGGCGGACGGTGCGGGTCGGTCAGGGTGACCTGCACCCATGCCTGCTCCGCGGCGGCGTGGCGTGCGTCGGTCAGCAGGTCGTCGATGCGGCCGCGCACCGTGGCCAGCTCCCGGGGCACGGGGGCGGGCACGAAGTCGGCCCGCTCGACGCCGGACCTGCCGAGCTCGACGAGCCAGGACCCCTTGGCGTGGCCGGCCTCGGAGAAGGAGTAGGCCAGCGGCGAGCCGCTGTAGCGCACCGACTCCGACAGGGTGTGCTGCCCGTGCAGGTGTCCCAGGGCGGTGTAGTCGACGCCGCGGAAGAGGCTGGTCGGCGCGATCTGCACGCCGCCGACGGAGATGTCGCGCTCGCTGTCGCTCGACATCCGGGGCGCGGCCTCGGGGTCACCGGCGATGAACGCGTGGGCCATCACCACCGACCGGGTGTCGCGACGGGTCTCCCGGTCGGCCCGGACCCGCACCATCGCCTCGGTCAGCGCGGCCTCGTGGCTGCGGCTGGCCAGCCCCCACGGTGCGCGGACCGCGTCCGGCTCCAGGTAGGGCAGCCCGTAGACCGCGACCGGCCCGTGCTCGTCCTCCACCAGCACCGGCGCACCGACCTCCTGCCAGCGGGTGCGGAAGTGCACCCCGGCCGCGTCCGCGAGCCGGGAGTTGAAGCCCAGACGGATCTGCGAGTCGTGGTTGCCGCTGGTCACCACCACCCGGGGCCGCGACGCGGCGAGCCGCGCGAACGTGTCGTCGGCGAGCTCCACCGCGTCCACGGGCGGCAGCGCGCGGTCGTAGACGTCCCCGGAGACCACCACCAGGTCGACCTGCTCGGACTCGATGGTCTGCAGCAGGTGGTCCACGAACGCGGCCTGCGGGTCGAGCATGCCGACCCGGTGGAAGGACCGCCCCAGGTGCCAGTCAGAAGTGTGGAGGATACGCACGGATGACACGGTATGTGTGGCCGCCGACAGACGCCGTGGTCACACGCCGACCCGCTCGGGTGAGGTGTACGCCACGAAGCGCTCGCCCCGCAGGAAGCCGACCACGCAGAGACCGGCGTCGGCGGCGAGGTCCACCGCGAGGGTGGACGGCGCACCGACCGCCGCGATCACGCCCACTCCGGCGGCGACCGCCTTCTGCACGAGCTCGAAGCCGATCCGCCCGCTCACGCACAGCACCGGCAGGTTGGTCGGGTCCCCGGCCAGCAGCCGCGCGCCGAGCACCTTGTCCACGGCGTTGTGCCGCCCGATGTCCTCGCGGACCACCACCGGCGTCCCGTCCGCCTCGAACAGCCCGGCGGCGTGCAGCCCGCCGGTGGAGTCGAACACGTGCTGGGCCTCCCGGAGCAGCGCCGGCAACCCGGTCAGCACCGCGGGCGGCATGACCAGACCGTCCCACCGCCCGGCCCGGCCGCGGTGGTCGCGGGTGAGCAGCACGTCGTCGATGCTCTGCTTCCCGCACACACCGCAGGCCGAGGAAGCGGCGGACTGGCCGGCGTACACGGGGGAGGGGGTACGGCGGGGTGGGACGGCCAGCGTCACCGTGACCACGTTGTACCGCTCCTCCAGGGTGAGCGTATGGTCAGTGCAATACGCAACCGTATGGAGATCTGAATCACCATCGACGTACCCCTCGGCGAAGAGGAATCCGGCAGCGAGCTCGAAGTCGTGCCCGGGGGTCCGCATCGTCACGGTCAGGCGCTCCGCGGGCCGGCCGGGCCAGGCCAGCCGGATCTCCAGCGGCTCCTCGGTCGCGAGCCGGTCCTCGTGCCGGCTGACGGCCGAACCTGTGAACTCGCGCACCCGCAGCCGCTGGGAGGGGCCGGGACGGCGGGTACGGGTCATGCCCTCCACCCTATATTTGAGCGGGATCATCGATCAGGTCGTTCCGCACCGGCCGGGGGCTAGGAGGGCAGCACGTGAGCACGCGCGGTCGTGACGCCGCAGGGGACGACGGCTGGACGTCGGAGATCTCCTCGGGGTTCGCCCTGGCCGGCTTCCTCGGCCTGGTGTTCGTGGCGCTCACGCTGCTGGCGATGGGGCCGCTGGCCAAGTTCGACGCCTACTTCAACCTCGCCCCGCCGCCGCCGGAGTGGCGACCGATCCTCCAGGTGGTCGACCGGGTCGGACAGCGAGCGGTCTGCCTGCCGATCCTCGCGGTGGTCACGTTCTTGATGTGCCGTCGCCAGGAGTCCTGGCGCCCGGCGGTGGTGGCGGCCGGGGCGGTCTTCTTCCTCAACCTGGTCGTGCTGGTCCTCAAGGTCGGGCTCGGCCGGGACACGCCCGCCTCCGCCGACCCGTCGTTCTTCCTCGGCGGGATGGCCTTCCCGTCGGGGCACAGCGCGAACATCGTCCTGGTCTACGGGCTGATCGGCTACCTGGTCATGCGGTACGGCGACCCGGGCCCGCGGACCCGCGTCTTCCTCTGGGCCCTGGTGCCGGCCCTGTCGGTGGTCATGGTGGTCACCTCGATGACCCTGCGCTGGCACTGGTTCAGCGACCTGCTCGCCGGGCTGCTCGTCGGCGGCGCGATGCTGCAGCTGACCGCCACGGTCAACCGGGCCGTGCCGACGGAGTGGGATCCCCGGCACGGCCTCCGCCAGCTGATCAGCGCCCGGCGGGCGGGAAGACCTCCCGGGCCCGCAGATCCCGCCTGAGCTGGTCGAGGGAGTCCACCAGCGCGCGGCGCAGGCTCAGGTCCAGCGCATCGTCGGCCAGCACCCGCTCGGCGCCGCTGACCGTCTCCGGCGCCAGCGCGAGCCGCGGGAAGAACTCACGGGCCGCGTCCGCGAGGACCCAGCCGGACCGGATGCTCGCAGTGCCGGCGACCTCGTCGAAGTAGCGCTGCACGTACTCGTCGGTGAGGTGCTCCTGCCCACGCCGCCACATCCCCGTGCCCGCGGCCTCGATCTCGTAGTTGGAGGCACTGACGGCCCCGCTGAAGTGGTCCCAGGCGAACTTCTTGGCCTCCGCGTCCGGCAGCGAGGCCAGCGCGTTCACCAGGTGCACCGCGGCCTGCGCGGTCCGCTCCCGCTCCAGCTCGCGGTGCAGCTCGTCCCGGTCGACGGCACCGAGCGTGGCCAGCCGGACCAGGATCCGCCACCGCAGGTCGAGGTCGACGGCCAGGCCGTCGGGCAGGCCGTCGCCGGCGAGCCAGGCCCGCAGCCGCGCCGGGTCGGTCGACGAGGAGACGACGGCGCGGGCGGCGGCGAGCTGCACCCCGGACTCCCCGGGAGCGGTGGCCAGCCGCGCGAGCGCGGCGTCGTGCAGCCGGCGGCGTGCCCCGGCAGGGTCGGGGCAGAGCCGGTCGGCGAGCGTGGAGAGCGCGAACAGGCTGAGGGTGCCCACCGCGATGTCCTGGTTCTCCTGCGGCAGCCCCACCTCCACCAGGTGCAGGGCGACCTCGGGGTCAACCAGCGCGTTGCTCACCCCGTCGCGCACCGCGCTCCAGACCGAGGCCCGCATCACCGGGTCGGTCATCGAGGGCAGCAGGTCGGGCAGCGCGGCGAGGGTGAGCTCGTCGACGCCGAGCCGGGCCCAGGTCTGGTCCCGGGGGTCGATGACGACGGGCTGGGTGGCCGCCTCGGCAG
Organism: Nocardioidaceae bacterium; assembly: GCA_035457605.1. GTDB lineage: Bacteria > Actinomycetota > Actinomycetes > Propionibacteriales > Nocardioidaceae > Nocardioides_C. Next base: position 9,009 of record DATIBI010000152.1, on the reverse strand, counting down.
GCAGCGCGACCGGGTCCGCGCCGACGACGACCGGCTCCACGACCCAGCCGGCGGAGGATTGCCGCGCGACCGAGAGCGCGTGCACACGGTCCGCGGGGAACTGCTCGGGGGTGGTGCGTCGCAGCACCGGGGCGTTCCCGGCGCGGTCCAGACGGATCAGGTCGGGGCCGGCGGTCCGCAACCAACCCTGGGTCCACCCGGACAGGTCCCCGGCGCCCGCGTCCTCCCAGGCCGAGAACAGGTCGTGCATCGTGGCGTTGCCGAAGCGGTGCCGGGCGAAGTGCTCGCGGACACCGGCGAAGAACACCTCGTCGCCGAGGTTGCTGTTCAGCTGCTTGAGGACTGCGGAGCCCTTGGCATAGCTGATCCCGTCGAAGTCCTGCAGCGCCGCGACCGCGTCGGTGGCGCCGTTGCCCGCGACCGGGTGCGTGCTCGGTCGCTGGTCGGCCTCCATGCCCCAGCGCTTGCGGACGAACCCGGTGTCGACCCAGGCGTCGGTGAACTCGGTGGCGTCGTGCGCCACCCGGTTGCCCATGTACTCCGCGAAGCTCTCGTTGAGCCACAGGTCGTCCCACCAGCGCATCGTGACCAGGTCGCCGAACCACTGGTGGGCCATCTCGTGCGCGATCGTGGTGGCGCGGTTGGTCCGCTCGGCGCGGGTCACCTTGGAGGTGAACACCAGCGGGTCCCGGAACGTGACGCACCCGGGGTTCTCCATCGCGCCGGCGTTGAACTCGGGCACGAACGCCTGGTGGTAGTCACCGAACGCGTACCGGACACCGAACAGCCGGTGGAACTCGTCGAAGCACTGCGCGGTGACCGTGAAGATCTCCTCCGCGTCCTTGTCCAGGTGCTCGGCCAGCGAGGCCCGGCACTCGAGGCCGAGCGCGATGCCGTCGTGCTCGCTGGTCACCACGTGGTACGGGCCGGCGACCAGGGTGACGAAGTACGTCGAGAGCGGCTGCGTCGTCGCCAGCTCACAGCGACCCGGCTCGACCTGCTCCGCGCGTCCGTTGCCGACCACGACCCAGTCCTCGGGCGCGCTCACGTGGAAGGTGTAGGGCGCCTTGAGGTCGGGCTGGTCGAAGCAGGCGAAGATCCGCGGCGCGGCGTCCAGGAAGGACATCGCGTAGGTGTAGTGCAGCCCGTCCGCGGGGTCGACGGCCCGGTGCAACCCCTCGCCGTCGTTGCGGTAGCCCATCACCGCGTCCACCACCAGCTCGTTCTCGCCGGCCAGTCCACGCAGCGGCAGCCGGCCGTCGCGCAGGTCACCGACCTCCAGCGGCCGGCCGTTGAGCTGGACGCCGCTCAGGTGCACCGGCTTGACGTCGAGGAAGGTCTCGTCGTCGCCGTGCGCGGTGAAGTGGATGACCGTGCGGGAGGTGAAGGTCTTCTCGTCGCCGGTGAGGTCGAGGGTCACGTCGTAGGAGGTGACCTCGAGCAGCGCTGCGCGGCGACGCGACTCGTCGAGGGAGAGGCTGGGCATGGTTTCTCCTATGTCAAGCCGCTGCCGCGAGGCAGGTCGCGGCGCGGGCGTGGTGGTCGGTGTGGAGGTGGCCGTAGACGATGCGGGAGAGGCGTCGTTTCAGGGCTCTTAGTGCCTCCGGGGTGGAGTCGCCTGCGGCGATGCGTTTGCGGTAGTACTCGCGGCCGAGGCCGTCGAGGCGGATCTGGGTGACCGCGATGCGGTGCAGTGCGGCGTTGAGCTGCCGGTTGCCGGATCTTGTGTGGCGCACGCGGCCAGAGGTGTTGCCCGACCAGACCGGGATCGGCGCGACGCCGGCGTGCCGGGCGAACGCGGCCTCGGAACGGAACCGCGGGATGCCGGCCGCCTCGCCGACCAGCTTGGCCGCGGTCAGGGCCCCGCAGCCGGGCATCGCCAGCAGCACTGGGGCGACCTGCTGGACCCGGGTGGTGATCCGCCGCTGGAGGAGGTTGATGGTCTCGGTGGCCCGGGTGATGTCGGCCAGGATGTCGCGGGCGAGCTCGGCGACCAGGCCGTCTTGGCCGGCCAGCCAGTCGGCGAGCGCGTGGCGATGCTTGGCCAGGTCCAGGGACCGGGGCTTGGGATCCCGGACCGGGTCGAGCTCGTGGACGTGCCAGCGCAGCCGGTTGATCATCCGGGTCCGCTCCGCAACCAGGTCCTCACGCCGGTCCACCAGCAGCTTCAGCTCCCGCGAGACCTCGTCGTGGGAGGCGACCGGCAGGTCCGGCTCGCGCAGGACCGCGCGGGCGACCGCGAGCGCGTCGATCGGGTCGGACTTGCCCCGGGTCCGTGCCGACGCGCGGGTCTGGGCCATCAGCTTCGGCGGCACCCGGACCACCTGCTCGCCGCCGGTGAGCAGGTCCCGCTCCAACCGTGCGGACAGGTGCCGGCAGTCCTCGATGCCCCACGTGCGCTCACCGCCGAACCGCTCGCGGGCCCACCGCAGCGCCTTGTCATGGCCCTTCCAGGTCGCGGCCACGGTGAGCTGGTCGAGCTTGCGGCCGACCTCGTCGACCGCGACGAAGGTGTGGGTTCGTTTGTGCACGTCGGCGCCGATGACGATCATGGGGATCGCCTCCTTCTCTGATCCAGAGGGACGGTCGGGCCGGCCGGCGGACACATCTCAGTGGGGGCGATGCCACGCTCCTATCAAGTCACGCCGGCCGGTCCATCACACCCGGTGCCGGCAAAACCATGCATGGCCAACCCGAAGGCGGCAGCCACCCTACGAGCCAGACACCAGGTGATCAGGACCCAACCACCGCGATAGCGGCGCTGTCACCCTGACACTGACCGCCCACCCTAGACAGGCCCGCAGACAGGCCCCGAAGACAGCCGGGAGACAGGCCCCGTGGACAGGCCCCGGAGACCCTCCCGGGGAAGCCCCAGTCAGCCGTCGTCGTTCACGGGCTGACCTCGAGGTGGCCGACCACCCGGTCCTCGACGTCGTAGGCGGTGGCGTACCGGACCGGCTGGGTCACGATCGCCCACCACATCGTCGCGCCGGGCACCGCCTCGTCCACCGAGAGCCGCGCCGGTAGCGACGAGCCGTCCTGGAGGGTCACGGTCACCGCGTCGACGTCGGTCGCGCCCAACCCGCCCATGGCCAGCTGCTGGGTGTCGCCGACGCCGAGCACGTCGAAGGTGAACAGCTCCATGCGCGCACCCGGGTCGAGGAAGTCAGACGACCCCAGCCCGGACCGGTGGAAGTACAGCCGCTCCCCGTGCTCGACGAGGACCGCGGGGGTGCACTCGGTCTCCCCCGGCCAGCGGGTGCAGGCCAGGGACAGGTAGCCGACGTCGGCGAGCACCCGGTCCTCGGAGGTGAGGTCGTCGGTCCACGCCGGCGCGAGGTCGGAGGAGCTCATGGTGGTGTAGCCGGTCAGCCCGCGCACGCCGAGCGGGGTGACCTCGCCGTCGATCAGCCACTCCGCCACCGGGTGCGTCCACTCGACGCTGGCGTCGGTCGCGGCCGGCACCACCACGGTGCCTCCCGCCTCGTAGGCGAAGGGCAGCTCCTGCAGGGCCTGACGCCCCAGCTCGGAGAGCTCGGTCGTCTCCTCCTCCGCCAGCGACACCGGCCCGAGGTCGGCCAGCGCCGAGAACACGCCCGGCCCGGCGATCACCGCCAGCGTGGCGGCAGCCGCAAGCGCCTCGACCAGGCGGTCGTGCCACGCGCGTGCCTGATGACCCGTGGGCGGCGGGGGCGCGGGCCCAGCGGGCGCGGCACGCGCCGAGTGCGCGAGCTGCATGACAGCCTCCGGGGTGGGGACCCTTCACCTCGATCACACACCCCGGCCAGGTCCTGGGCAACCCCAGGAAAGGCCTGGTCCAGGACCCGCCCGAACGGGCCATGCGCCCGCTGGCCCGGCGTCCTCAGCCGAAGAACACCTCGGCCTCGGCGTAGAGCTCGGGAGTGACCAGCTTCAGCTCGCCGGTGCCCTCGATCAGCGGGACCCGGATGATCTCGGTGGCGCGCAGCGCGACCATCTTGCCGTAGTCGCCGTCGTGCACCGCGGCGATCGCCTGCAGCCCGAACCGGGTGGCCAGCCACCGGTCGAACGCGGTCGGCGTGCCACCCCGCTGCACGTGCCCGAGGACGACCGCCCGCGCCTCCTTGCCGGTGCGCTCCTCGATCTCCTTCGCAAGCCGGTCGCCGATCCCGCCGAGACGGACGTGCCCGAACGCGTCGAGCTCACCGCTCTGCAGGGTCATGTCACCGCCCTCCTTGGGGACCGCCCCTTCGGAGACAACGATGATCGGCGAGTAGTTGGTCTCGAAGCGGGACTCGACGTGCGCGCACACGTCCTCGATGTCGAAGGGCTGCTCGGGGATGAGCACGACGTTGGCGCCGCCGGCCATGCCCGAGTGCAGCGCGATCCAGCCGGCGTGGCGGCCCATCACCTCGACGACGAGGACCCGGTGGTGGGACTCCGCGGTGGTGTGCAGCCGGTCGATGGCCTCCATCGCGATGTTCACCGCGGTGTCGAAGCCGAAGGTGAAGTCGGTGCCGGACAGGTCGTTGTCGATCGTCTTCGGGACGCCGACCACGTTGACGCCGAGGTCGGCGAGCTTGGTGGCGACACCGAGGGTGTCCTCGCCACCGATCGCGATCAGCGCGTCCACGCCGGTGGCGGCGAGGTTTTCCTTGATCTTCTCCACGCCGTTCTCGATCTTGAACGGGTTGGTCCTCGAGGACTTCAAGATGGTCCCGCCGCGCGGCAGGATCCCGCGGACCTGCTCGACGCCGAGCGGGACCGTGATCCCCTCAAGCGGACCCCGCCAGCCGTCACGGAACCCGACGAACTCGTAGCCGTACTCCTGGACGCCGCGGCGCACCACGGCCCGGATCACGGCGTTCAGTCCGGGGCAGTCTCCGCCGCCGGTCAGCACTCCCACGCGCATCAGGTCGCTCCTTCTCGTCGCTGGATGCTCTGAGCCTAGCGATGCCACCGGGAGAGGCAACGGGGTGCTTGGATCGTTCCACAGGCTGGATGGCCCACTAGGGTCGGAGCATGACGTTCTCCATCGTTGCCCGTTCGGCCGACGGTCAGTCCTGGGGAGTGGCGGTGGCCTCGAAGTTCCTCGCGGTGGGATCCGCCGTACCCGCCGCGGTGGCCGGCGTCGGCGCCATCGCCACCCAGGCCGACGCGAACGTCGCCTACAAGGGCCTGGCGCTGGCCCACCTCGACGAGGGCGCGACCGCGCAGGTCGCGCTGGACCGCCTGCTCGAGGACGACGAGGCGCGCGAGCACCGCCAGGTGGGGATCGTCGACGTCGACGGCGGGGCCGCCACGCACACCGGCTCCGAGTGCCTGGACTGGGCCGGCGGGTTCGCGCGGGACGGCGTCGCGATCCAGGGCAACATCCTGGCCGGGCCGGAGGTGGTGGAGGCGATGAAGGAGTCCTGGCACTCCACGACCGACGAGCCCGACCTCGCCCGGCGGCTGCTCGCCGCGCTCGAGGCCGGGGACGCCGCCGGCGGTGACCGGCGCGGCCGGCAGTCCGCGGCGCTGCTGGTGGTCCGGGAGGAGGCCGGCTACGGCGGGCTGGACGACATCGCGGTCGACCTGCGCGTGGACGACCACCCCGACCCGTGCGCCGAGCTGGCCCGGCTGCTCGACCTCAACGACCTCTACCTCACTGCCTCGACCGAGGAGGAGAAGGTGCCGCTCTCCGCGGCGCTGCGCACCGAGCTCGACGACCTCGCCCGACGCCTCGGGCACCGCGACTTCACCGCCTGGGTCGGCACCGAGAACTACGAGATGCGCGTCGGCGAGGACTGGGTCGACGAGAAGGTGCTGCGGGTCCTGCGCGAGACGGCCGGGGACCTGGCATGAGCGTGCTCGCGATCGACGCGGGTACGACGGGCGTCACCGCGGTCGTGGTGACCCCGGAGGGCACCGTCGCGGCCAAGGGCTACGAGGAGTTCCAGCAGCACTTCCCCGAGCCTGGCTGGGTGGAGCACTCGCCGGAGGAGATCTGGCAGGCCACCGTCGAGGCGACCCGGGAGGCGCTGGCCGGCTACGCCGCGACGGGCGGCCCGCCGCTCGAGGCGATCGGGATCACCAACCAGCGCGAGACGGTGCTGCTGTGGGACCGCGAGACGCTGGGCTCGCCGCGCCGCGGGATCGTGTGGCAGGACCGGCGTACCTCCCAGATCTGCGCCCGGCTGCGGGAGGCCGGCCACGAGGAGCGCGTCTCGGAGCTGACCGGGCTGCGCCTGGACCCGTACTTCTCCGGCACCAAGCTGACCTGGCTGGCCGAGCACGAGCCGAACACCTGGGCGCTGGTGGAGTCCGGTCGCTACGCGGTCGGCACCGTCGACTCCTACCTGATCGCCCGGATGACCCGCGGACTCTGGCACGTCACCGACGTCTCGAACGCCTCCCGCACGCTGCTGTTCGACCTCACCACCGGGGACTGGTCCGACGAGCTGTGCGCGCTGCTCGGCGTGCCCCGCGACGCGCTGCCGGAGATCGTGCCCAGCTGGGGAGACATCGCCACCACGGACCCGCGCTCGTTCCTCGGGCTGGAGCTGCCGATCGCCGGGATCGCCGGGGACCAGCAGTCCGCCCTGTTCGGACAGACCTGCTACGACGTGGGTGACACCAAGTGCACCTACGGCACCGGCTCGTTCATCCTCACCAACACCGGCACCGAACCGGTCCGCTCGGACGCCGGGCTGCTCACCACCGCGGCGTGGCGCTCCCCCGACGGGGTGACGACCTACGCGCTCGAGGGGTCGATCTTCGTCACCGGCGCGGCGGTGCAGTGGCTGCGCGACGGGCTGCAGATCGTCGGCTCGGCCGCGGAGACCGAGGCGATCGCGGGGACCGTGGAGCACTCCGGGGGCGTGGTGTTCGTCCCCGCTCTGACCGGGCTGGGCGCGCCGGACTGGGACCCCGACGCCCGCGGCCTGATCGTGGGCGTGACCCGGGGTACGACGAGGGCGCACCTCGTCCGCGCCACGCTGGAGGCGATCGCGTTCGAGGTGCGCGACGTCGTCGACACCATGCCCAGTCTGACCTCGCTCGCGGTGGACGGCGGCGCGTCCGCGAACAGCCTGCTGTGCCAGATCCAGGCCGACCAGCTCGGCGTGCCCGTGGAGCGCCCGCGGATCGTCGAGACCACCGCGCTCGGCGCGGCGTTCCTCGCCGGGCTCGGCACCGGGGTGTGGGAGTCCATCGACGAGCTGCGGCAGACCTGGAAGCTCGACCGGACCTTCGAGCCGCGCGGAGACCGGGCCCGCGCCGACGCGGCGCACGCCAAGTGGCGTGACGCGGTGGCCCGGTCGAAGCGGTGGGCGGACTGAACGAGCCCCGCAGGCGGCCGCTGCCTCAGTCGTTGTCCTCCTCTACGGCGCGCAGCCGCTCCCGGGCCTCGGTCAGGGCACCCGTCGCCGCGTCGTAGTCCCGTTTGGCGGACTCGCGGCGGTTCTCGGCCTCCTCCAGCTCGTCGTCGGTGGTCTCGATCCGGTGCTCGAGCTCTGCGACCCGGCGCTGCAGCTCCTCGAGCTCGGCCCGCAGCTGCAGATCCCGGGCCTCCAGCTTGGACACCGCCCCCTCCGCCTTCCCGAGCCGCTTCTCCGCGGACCGGTGCTCGGTCTCCGCCTCGGCCACGGCCCGCCTGGCCTCCTCGCGGGCCCGGCCGGTGTCGCGGATGACGCGCAGGCTCGGCTTCTCGACCGGCTCGTCGGTCCGCACCGGCTTCTCCGCCGGCGCGGCGACCCGGCCCAGTGCGGCGGGGACCGCGACCGCGCCGTCGAGGTCCACCGCTCCCACGCCGGTCGCCGACAACGGCCGGACGAGCAGCCCGGTGCGCACCGCGACGGATGCGGCCTCGTCCACCATCGCCGCGTGCAGGGTCTCCTGCACCTGGTCGGCCACCGGGTCACCGAGCTTCTGGCCGAGCTCGCGCGCGAGCTTCCGCGCCTGGGTGGTGACGGCCGCGGTGAGCCGGCGACGCTGCTTGCCCAGCTCGCGCAGGTCGTCCCCGGCGAGGTCGAGCTGCGCCTGTCGGAGCGAGGCGCCGAGGTCGAGCACCTGGCCCATCTGCTCGGCCTCGTGGCGCACCAGCATGTTGACCGCCCAGGCCGCGGTTGCGGGCTTGGGAAGCCTCTTCACCTCCTCCGCGAGCGCCTTGTCACCGGCGCCCTTGGCGGCCTTGGCGCGGTCGTTGCGCGCGGTGGTGAACTCGCCCGGGGGAAGTGCGTACAGCTCCTCGGCGATGTCGGCGATCTCCATCAGCGGACGGCGACGCCGGTGCCCGCGCCGGTCCCCGCGGCGGGGACCTGGTTGCCCGCCAACGCCGGTCGCACTCGCGTGTGCGGATGGTCCGTGGTCGCGTGCTCGAGCAGCAGGACGGCCAGGTCGTCGGTGAGCTGACCGCGGGGAACGTGGTCGCGGACGGCCTCCAGCAGCGCTTCGAGCGCCTCGTCCACCGACTCCTGCCGCGCTCGGGGCGCCAGCTCCTGCACGGGCAGGAACTGCCCTCGTGCGTCGCGTGCCTCACTGAGGCCGTCGGTGTACATCAGCAGTCGCTCACCGGCCCGCCACGGGATCGTGACCTCCTCGTAGTCGCTCCCCAGACCCAGCGGCAGGCCCGCCGGCGCCTCGAGGAACGTGCCCTGCCCCGCTCGGTCGACCAGCAGCGCCGGGGGGTGACCGCAGCTGACGAGTGTCAGCCGGTCCGGGTCGGTGGTGTCCACGAGCAGCGCGGTGACGAACTCCTCGTCGTCGAAGAACGGGGCCAGGTAGGCGCTCATGTCCTCGGCGACCTCGGCGAGCGTGGGCTCGGTGGCGGCGGACTGACGGAACGCGCGGATCACCCGGGCCGCCTGCTCGACCGCGGCGATGCCCTTGCCCCGCACGTCCCCGACCAGGAACCGCAGATGAGCCTCGGAGTGGTAGCAGTCGTAGAGGTCCCCGCCAACAGTCGCGTCCTGCGCTGCGGACTGGTAGCGGGTGGCGAGGGCTACCTGGCCGACCAGGCTCGGGAGCGTGGGCAGAATGGTCCGCTGC
>DATIBI010000151.1:0-2164 GCA_035457605.1 Nocardioidaceae bacterium | reverse complement strand
GGCACCGGCGATGGGGTCGCCGGACCATCGGCATGGGCACGGGCGAGCCCGGCCAGGAGCGGGCCGCGCAGCACCTCGAGCAGCTGGCGTTCGACGGTCGTGAACCCACGGGCGGTTCGGCGCAACGTGATCCCGGCCAGGCAGCGACCCGGCAGCGCCATCGTCAGGGTGAGCCGGTGGCGACCGGTGACCGGCTCGCGCCGCTCATGCACCGCGTGGTCGAGGCGCCGGGTGGCTCCGGCTGGACCGACCTCGCTGTAGGTCAGCTCGTCGCACTCGATGACCTCGGCCAGCCGGGGCAGCACCGCGCCGGGAAAGGACGCGCCGCTGTCGATCGTCGTGAGCGTCTCGAGCAGTCGCACGACCGAGGCCACCGAGGCCACGGAGGCCGCCACGGTCGGAGGGATCGACGTCATCGCACCTCGGAGCCGGAGACGACGTACGCACACGTGCTTATCGACGGTGCCCGCACCCAGCCGCTTCCGTCAAGAACAGGTGCCGGCGCGACGTCGGGCCACCGGAGCGGGGCCGAAGCGGGGCAACCGGGCATACACACCCGGACAGGCACCGCGGGTCACACCACAGGAGGGGATCCGATGACCGCGAGGACCGTCGACGCGTCGTCACCGATCGAGCTCGACGCGGGCTTTCAGGGGGAATTGATCCGTCCGGGCGAGCCCGGCTATGACGCGGGACGCGCGGTCTACAACGGCATGGTCGACCGCCTGCCGGCGCTCGTCGTACGTCCGGCCGGCACAGCCGACGTCGTCGATGCCGTCAACGCGGCACGGCGTGCCGGGCTGCCGGTGGGCATCCGCTGCGGTGGGCACAGCGTGGCCGGCAACGGCGTGACCGACGGTGGGGTGCAGATCGACCTGTCCACGCTCAAGGGCACCTGGGTCGACCCCACCACCCGGCGGGCCCGGGCCAACGCCGGGGTGCTCTGGGGCGAGTTCGACCGAGACACCCAGCGCCACGGGCTGGCGACCCCGGGAGGCCGGGTCACCACCACCGGGATCGGGGGGTTCACCACCGGCGGCGGCTACGGGTGGCTGTCCCCGGCGTTCGGTCTCACCTGCGACAACCTGCTCTCCGCCGAGGTGGTCACCGCCGACGGCAGGGTGCTGACGGCCAGTGAGGACGAGAACCCTGAGCTGTTCTGGGGCCTTCGAGGTGGCAGCAGCAACTTCGGAGTCGTCACGTCGTTCGAGTTCGCGCTGCACCCGGTCGGGCCGATGGTGCTCGCCGGGATGCTGATCCACGCCATCGAGACGGCGCCGGAGACGATCGCGACCTACCGCGACTACGTCGAGCAGATGCCTGAGGAGCTGGTCACCGGCCTGGCGATCGTGCAGGCCCCCCCGGCCGACTTCGTTCCGCCGGAGATGGTCGGTGTACCCGTCCTGGGCATCCTCGCCCTGTGGATCGGTGACCCCGATGGCGACGCCGGGCGCCAGGCGGTCAACGGGCTGCGCCGGATCGGGCCGCCATTGATGGACCTCATCCAGCCGATGCCCTACACGGTTTTCCAAACACTGCTCGACCCGTTCAACCCGAAGGGGCAGCTGAACTACCACCGAGGTGAGCACCTGTCGGGCCTGCCTGACGACGCGATCATGGCCTACGTCGAGGTCGGCCCCCAGACGCTGTCCCCGTTGACCCAGGCGGTCATCTTCCGCCACGGCGGTGCGGTCGCCCGGGTGCCGGAGATGGCCATGGCGGCCAGCCACCGCGACGCCGCCTACATGGCGCACCCGATCACGGCGTGGTCCGACCCCGCCGACACCGAGGCCAACATGGCCTGGGCCAGGCGGTTCTCCGAGGCGATGCGCCCGTTCACCACCGGTGGGCTCTACCTCAACTTCGAGACCGAGACCAGCCCGGACGTCGTACGGCGCGGCTTCACCGCGGAGAAGTTCGACCGGTTGGTCGAGCTCAAGGACCGCTGGGACCCGCAGAACCTGTTCCGCACCAACCAGAACATCGCGCCGAGCGGTCACGCGGTGGTGCCCGGACCGCGGGAGACCGAGGAGGTCAGCGCGCCGACGACGCTGCCGTGAGGCGCCGTACGACGCCCTCACCACCGGCCTCGCCTATGACAGCCAGATCGCCACAGACCACCAGCAGGTCCCGGGCCCGCGACAGGGCGACGTAGAGCTTCTCG
>DATIBI010000150.1:0-5555 GCA_035457605.1 Nocardioidaceae bacterium | reverse complement strand
GGCGCGCACCAGGTGACGGTCAAGGTGCACGACGACGTCGACGCCAAGGTCAACCTGAACGTGGTGCCCGCCTGACCCCAGGCGTCATCACACCAGCAGCGAGGGCCGCTTCCCGGACGGGAGGCGGCCCTCGTCGCGTCTCCAGCCGGGTCGTGGCTCGGGGGAGTTTTCCCAAGGTATGTCGTGACACCTGCACTTCCCGTGCGTCATTTGTCGTGGGAAGTGGAGGTTTCACGACATCCCATGGGAAACCTGCGCGCGGTCAGACGGTGGGAAACCTGCGCGCGGTCAGACGGTGGGAAGCCTGCGCGCGGTCAGACGGTGGGAAGCTTGCGCGCGGTCAGACGGTGGCGCCGGTGGCCATCCAGCGGGTGCCGCGGGCCCGGTGCAGGAGTACGACGGCCCGGCTGCCCATGAACGCGGCGCCGAACACGACCCACAGCCAGAGCAGCCCGGTCCCGGGGTCGGTGGCGAGGTCGGAGACGGCGAGCGCCACGGGGGCGAACACCGCGAGCACCACCACCCCGCCCCAGGCGAGGTACCGGCCGTCGCCGGCACCGATCAGCACTCCGTCGAGCACGAACACCACGCCCGCGACGGGCTGGAACGCCGCCGCTACGAGCAGCACCGGCCAGAGCATGTCGCGCACCGCCGGGTCGTTGGTGAACAGCGGTCCGAGCAGGGCGGCCGTCGCTGCCAGCGCGAGTCCGGTGACCACGCCGCTCAGCACGCCCCACCGGATCATGCGCCGGGTCATCTCGCGGGTCCCGTCGAGGTCGCCGGCACCGAGGTAGCGCCCGGTGATCGCCTGGGCGGCGATCGCGATCGCGTCGAGGGCGAAGGCCAGGAAGGTCCAGATGGTCGAGGCGAGCTGGTGGGTCGCGACCGCGGTGGCGCCGAGCGTGGCCGCTCCGTAGGTCATAACGAGCAGCGAGGCGCGCAGCGTGAGCGTGCGGATGACGAGGGCCACGCCGGCGTGGGCCGCCCGTCGTACCCCCGGCAGGTCCGGGGCCAGTGGTGCTCCCGCCCGGCGGGCGGCCCGGACCACCACCGCCACCAGCGCGGCCGCCGAGGCCAGCTGGGCGAGGTCGGTGCCGATCGCGGATCCGGCGATGCCGAGGTCGAGGCCGTAGACCAGGGCCAGGTTCAGCACGACGTTGACGAGGTTGCCGGCCACGGCGACGTAGAGCGGGGTACGGGTGTCCTGCAGACCCCGCAGCACGCCGGTCGCGGCGAGCATCACCAGCAGCGGCGTCACCCCGAGGAACGCCCAGCGCAGGTACGTCGACGCGTGAGCCGACACCGCGGGGTCGGGGTGGAACAGGCCGACCAGCAGATCGGTGCCGAGCAGCCCGACGCCGGTGGTCACCACGCCGATGAGCACCGCGAGCCAGAGGCCGTCGATGCCCTGCGCCAGCGCGCCCCGGTGGTCCCCGGCGCCGAGCCGGCGGGCCACCGAGGCGGTGGTGCCGTAGGCCAGGAAGATGCACAGCCCGACGGCGGTCTGGATCACCGCGCCGGCGATGCCGAGGCCGGCCAGCTCCGGGGTGCCGAGGTGGCCGACGATGGCGGCGTCGGCGAGCAGGAACAGCGGCTCGGCGACGAGGGCGAGGAACGCCGGGACGGCCAGCCGGAGGATCTCCCGGTCGTGCGCGGTGCGGCGGCTCAGCGTCGCTCCCGGACCTGGTTGTGCAGGTCGATGGCGACCCGGGCGAGGTCGGCGAGCTCGGCCACGGCCGCGTGGACTGGGTCGGAGGCGCTCTGCCACCGGTCCGCGCCCGGGGTCTCCTTGTCGCGGGCAGCGGGAGGTACGTCGAGCGTCGTACCGAGCCCGCGGAGCCGACGGACCCGGCGCCGCACCAGCCGGCGGAGACCGTCCAGCGCCACCGCGGCCGCGTCGAGCACCTGTGCCTCGGCGGGCGGGTCCACGTCCGCGTCGTCGGCCGCCCCGCCCACGATCTGCTGCGGCAGGTCGGCCAGGTCACCGACGACGTCGGCTCCGCTGGTGGTGATCGCCTCGACCACCCGGCGGTTCCAGGTGGCCGCCAGCTCACGCGTGTGCCGGTCGAGCGGGATGCGCGGCTCCTCACGGGCCCGGGCGGCCAGCACCTTCAGCGCCAGGTTGGCCTTGAGCGTGGGGTTGTAGTCGCTGACCGCGACGCCGTCGAGCGCGACGTTGAGACGGCGCACCAGCTCGGCCGAGGCGTAGCCCAGCGAGGCGTTGTCCCGGGCCGGCGGCTGTGCGCACAGTGACGGGTCGACGCCCACGGCCTCGGCGAACCGGCGCCAGAGCAGCAACGGGTCGGCGCCCGAGCCGGGCACGGTCACGACGTGCAGCCGCCCGGCTGGCAGGGCCTCACCCCAGACCCGGAGCATCCGCGGAATGCCCTGGGCGGCGTGGAAGGCCCTCGTCACCGGGGGGACGTCGGCGCCGCGTCGGCGTGGCCGGTTGCCGGCCTCCTCGATCGCGGCCGCCGCGCCGGCCAGGTACTCCGGCCAGGTCTCGGTGCCGCCGTTGTGCACCCGCGTCTGCCACTGGGCGGGCAGCGTCCTGGTCGCGTCGCGGACGGTGAGGACCACGTGCACCTCTGCGTCCCGGAGCGAGTCGAGGACACGTCGGGCCTGCTCGCGGCCGGCGAAGCTGAGGAACTCCATGGAGTAGAGGACGGCCGGTCCCCGGTGGGACAGCATCTCCGCGGCCATCCGCTCCCAGGCCCCGGCGGAGGCGGCCCGGATCCTGGGGTCGCCCTCGTCGTGACCGAGCACGTCCTGCGCCGCCTGGACCTGGTCGCGCCACTCCCGGCCCGGGAACAGCACGCCCGCACCGGCGAGGCTCTCGCGGTTGGCCGCGAGCAGGTGCTGGAGGTAGGTGGTGCCGGTCTTGGGGGCCCCGACGTGCAGGTGGACAACGGGTGTTTCGGCGGCCAAGGCAGGTCCTCGATGTAAGCGATGCAACGGCTATTGGATGTTACAGGACTAGGTCGTCAATAGTTGTGTGTAACTATCCCCTTCCTGTGGGTAGCCGTGCTAGCGGGGTGATTTGTCGACATGCCACGAGGGTGGGGCATAACCGACAAACTGGTGAACGAGAACTTTCTGAAGTTTCTTGGGTCCACACGCCGTGCACAGCGTTCTCGCAGGTCAGAAGGGGTGTGGAGAGTTCTCCACCGGAGTTCTCCACAGGTGTGTAAACAGGCTGTGCACACGATAGGTCGGCTATTCCACACGCGGTGGCCTGTTATCCCCAGCGCCTGTGGATATCGGGCTACCACCGCGGGGCTCCGGGGACATACGGTCCCTTCGCGCGTGCATGAGTCACCGGCCTCTTCCGGGTCCTGGGTTCCACAGGACGATCTCCCCGACACGGGGTCGATCAGTCCGTTTTGGGGGGTGGTGCTCCGTACCGTCGTCAGCACCCGAGGAAAGGCATCGTTGTGAGCATCGCGGAGTTCCCCAGCAGCGCCGGTCCTGCCCTGGACGCAGGCGAGGGGTGGGCCTCCTCCTACGACGGTGGAGACTTCGGCGGTGGCGGCGGGGACCGGACGCCCCCGCAGGACAACAACGCGGAGCAGAGCGTGATCGGCTCGATGCTGCTGTCCAAGGACGCGATCGCCGACGTGATCGAGGCGGTGCGGGGCACCGACTTCTACCGCCCCGCGCACGAGGCGATCTTCGACGTGATCGTCGACCTCTACGGTCGGGGCGAGCCGGCCGACCCGGTCACGGTCTCCGCCGAGCTGCAGCGGCGCGGTGAGCTGGCCCGGGTGGGCGGCGCGCCGTACCTCCACACCCTCTCGGCGAGCGTGCCGATCGCCGCCAACGCCGGTTACTACGCCGAGATCGTCCGGGAGAAGGCGATCCTGCGCCGGCTGGTCGACGCGGGCACCCGGATCGCCCAGATGGGGTACGCCGGCGAGGGGCAGGTCGACGAGGTCGTCGACCGGGCCCAGGCCGAGGTCTACGGCGTCACCGACAAGCGCACCGCGGAGGACTACGCCCCTCTCAGCGACATCATGGAGGCCACCCTCGACGAGATCGAGGCGATCTCCAACCGGGACGGGGAGATGGTCGGGGTGCCGACC
This sequence comes from Nocardioidaceae bacterium, assembly GCA_035457605.1. Taxonomy (GTDB): domain Bacteria; phylum Actinomycetota; class Actinomycetes; order Propionibacteriales; family Nocardioidaceae; genus Nocardioides_C. The sequence goes on along the minus strand of DATIBI010000150.1, from coordinate 1,473 downwards.
GGCTTCGCCGATCTCGACGACCTCACCAACGGCCTGCACGGCGGCCAGATGATCATCGTCGCCGCCCGCCCCGCCGTCGGTAAGTCCACCCTCGCGCTCGACTTCTGCCGCGCCGCGTCGATCCACCACAACATGGCCAGCGTGATCTTCTCCCTCGAGATGACGCGCAACGAGATCACGATGCGTCTGCTGTCGGCCGAGGCGAAGATCCCGCTGAACCACATGCGCAACGGGCACATGAACGACGAGGACTGGGCCAAGCTCGCCCGCAAGATGGGTGAGGTGTCCTCGGCGCCGTTCTTCATCGACGACTCGCCGAACATGACGATGATGGAGATCCGGGCCAAGGCCCGCCGGCTCAAGCAGCGGCACGACCTCCGGCTGATCGTGATCGACTACCTGCAGCTGATGAGCTCGGGCAAGAAGGTGGAGTCGCGCCAGCTCGAGGTCTCGGAGTTCTCCCGGCAGATCAAGCTGCTCGCCAAGGAGCTCAACGTCCCGATCATCGCGCTCTCGCAGCTCAACCGTGGTCCCGAGCAGCGGTCGGACAAGCGGCCGATGATGTCTGACCTGCGTGAGTCGGGCGCGATCGAACAGGACGCCGACATGGTGATCCTGCTGCACCGCGAGGACGTCTACGAGAAGGAGTCGACCCGGCCCGGCGAGGCGGACTTGATCGTGGCCAAGCACCGTAACGGCCCGACCCGGGACGTCACGGTCGCCTTCCAGGGTCACTACTCGCGGTTCGTGGACATGGCGCACGGCTGATCCAAGCCGTCCGGGTGGACATGGCAAGACCGCTTGTCCTGTCATGGTGCCGCGAGCTGAACGCGCCGCCGACGTCCGGATCCGGCGCTGTCGGCGCGCCTATGTGATCGGGGTGTTCGCCAGCGACACGACCGTCCCGACCACCAAGGCTGCCGCAACGGCCGGCATGAACCAGCCCGGGCGCGCCCGGGCGCGCCACAGCGACCAGATGGCGACCAACGCGAGCAGGATGCCGAACACGATGCTGCCGACGTGGCCGAGGTCGGCCAGTGGCCGCGCCTCCTCGCACACGGGCGGGCAGTAGACGATCGGGAAGCCGTTGATCAGCGCCGCCCAGCCGGCGCCGAGGATCCCGGCGCTGGCGACGCCGCTGCCGTTGCCCTGAGCGCCCGCCATGAAGGAAATCGCCCACCAGAGCTGGATGAGCGCAACCCCGACCAGCGTTGTCGCCTCGGTCAGAGTCAGCGTCCCGTGCAGGTCGAACAAGCCGACGCCGAAATCGATGATGATGTGCAGCGCGCTGAAGAACATCGTCGCCAGGCCGACCCAGAGCCATACCGGCAGCCGCCAGTCGCGGCCGGACCACGCGAGCTGTTCGCTTCCCACATTCCCACTATCGACCATGCGAGGCGATCTGCCCCCGCTATCACGCGGCTCGCGTCACTCACCTGCCGCTAATGGTGAAGCTTTGACGTGCCGATGTCC
>DATIBI010000149.1:0-20008 GCA_035457605.1 Nocardioidaceae bacterium | reverse complement strand
CAACGAGGAGGGACGTGTCGAGGGTGCGGACGGTCGGGCACGCACCTTCATCCCGCGGATGCCGGCGACGGCCGAGACCACCAGCCTCTCCCTCGTCCTTCCGGTCCGTGGCCGGGTGCTGCGCGACGAGGAGGGCCGGCTGGCCAACCCCCGAGGATGGTCCCGGCGGCTCGGACCCGAAGGGCGGCTCGGCCGGCTCGTCGACTTCGCCCAGACCGCCTCCGCGACCGGTGGGCAGCTCACCTTGCTGGTCGACCCCGCGGTGCTCGACGCCGCCGCCTCCATCGCCAACGGCAACCCGCCGCTGAGCACCGGTCCGACCGACGTGGCCGGCCCCGCGGGCGACACCGAGCCGAGCGCCTCCCCCTCGGAGCCGCCGCCCGACGACGCCGACACCGACGAGGAGGCGGCCGAGCTCGAGCCCGACGCCCAGCGGGCCGCGGACTGGCTGGCCGAGCTCACCGAGGTGGCCGAGGAGAACACCACGCTGGCCGTGGCCTACGCCGACGCCGACGCGGCGTCGCTGTACCGCAACGACTACGGCAACCTGTTCGAGCGGGCGACCAAGCTGAGCGCCGACACGATGGCCACCTACGGTGTCGACGCCGAGCCGGTGGTGGCGCCGTCCAGCGGCTACCTGCCCAACGACACCCTGAACCGGCTCGACAGCTCAGCCCCGCTGCTGCTCTCCGACCGGGCCGCGCCGGACGCCACGAACAGCCTGGTGCGGACCCGGCACGGCCACGAGACCCTGCTCACCGACTCGGCCGCGAGCTCCGGCGGCCCCGCACCGGGGCGTCCCTACGCAGCCCTCGCCATGCGCCAGCGGATCCTCGCCGAGGCTGCGGTGCACTCCCTCGGCGACACCGCGGACCAGCCGATGGTCGTCAAGCTTCCCGAGCGCTGGACCCCGGACCGGGCCTGGAGCAGCGCCTCCTTCTTCACCGGGATCGACCTGCCCTGGCTGCGCACCGTCGACGTGCCCACCGCCCGGAACCTCGTCGGCCCGTTCGCCACCCGGGGTGACGCCTACGACCGGCCGCTCGCCTACCCCCGTGCCGAGCGCCGGGCCGAGCTGCCGACCGGGAACCTGGTCGCCGCCGCCGAGCTCAACGACGTCGGCCAGGTGTTCGCGAGCCTGCTGACCCGCAACGACACCGTGGACGAGCAGCTCGCCGAGATCGCGATGAGCGCGGTGTCCAGCCAGGCGCGCCGCCGCCCGCGTCCGGCCGTCAACGCGGTCCGCAGGACCTCCGAGCAGGTGCACGGGGCGCTGGACCGGATCCGGATCGAGGGCCCGCCGTCGGTGACCATGTCCAGCGCCGAGGGCTCGTTCCAGGTGACCGTGGTCAACGACCTCGAGGAGCCGGTGACGGTCGGCATCCGCGCCAACACCGGCAGCCCCGACCTCGTCATCCCCGACACCGACCCGGTGGAGCTCGGACCCCGGCAACGGGCTACCGTGCGGCTCAGCGCCACCGCCACGAACATCGGTGTGCGGTCGGTGATCCTGGTGCCCACCACCGTGGACGGAAAGCCGGTCGGCAACTCCACCAAGTTCAGCGTCCGCAGCAGCCAGGTGGGCCTGGTGATCTGGATCATCATGGGGGCCGGTGCCATCGTGCTCTTCGGCGCGATCGCGCTGCGGATCGTGCGCCGGGTGCGCGCGGCCCGGGGCGCCCAGCGGAGCACCCCCGAACCCGTTGACGAAGGCGACACCACGTGAGTTCCGACCAGGTCCGAGGCTCCACCACCCCCGCGGAGCGCACCAGCATCCTCGGCTCGAGCGCCGTCATGGCCGCCGGCACGATCGTGTCCCGGGTCAGCGGCTTCGTCCGCGGCGCCCTCCTCGCCGCGGCGCTCGGCCTCTACCTCCACGCGGACGTGTTCAACATCGCGAACACCGTGCCGAACATGCTCTACATCCTGCTCGCCGGGGGCATGTTCAACGCCGTCCTGGTGCCGCAGCTGGTCCGGGCGATGAAGAACGACCCCGATGGCGGGGAGGCCTACACCAACCGGATCATCACGCTGGCCGGGCTGTTCCTGGCGGTGGTCACCGTCCTGCTCGTGGTCGCCGCGCCCTGGCTGATGCAGCTGTTCCTCGCGCCGAAGTTCTTCACCGAGGAGCTGTCCGCGCAGCGCGAGTCGGTGATCGACTTCGCCCGCTACTGCCTCCCGCAGGTGTTCTTCTACGGGATGTTCGTGCTGGTCGGTCAGGTGCTGAACGCGCGCGGCCGGTTCGGCCCCATGATGTGGGCGCCGATCGCGAACAACGTCATCTCCGTGTTCGTGCTGCTGGTGTACCTGTTCGTCTTCGGGCCCGCCCAGGACCTGTTCGGCGGCTACACCCCCGAGCAGGAGCTGCTGCTCGGCCTCGGCTCCACCCTGGGGATCGCGGTGCAGCTGCTGGTGCTGGTGCCCTACCTGCGCAAGGCCGGGTTCCACTACCGGCCCCGCTTCGACTTCCGCGGCACCGGCCTGGGGCACACCCTGCGGCTGGGACTGTGGACGGTGCTGTTCGTGATCGTCAACCAGGTCGCCTACACCGTGGTCGTGCGGCTGGCCTCGGGCGGTGCCGCCTCCGGGTTGGGCACGGAGGACCCGGGCACCGGCTACACCATCTACTCCCAGGCATTCCTGCTGATCATGGTGCCGCACTCGATCGTGACGGTCTCCCTGGCGACGGCGGTCCTGCCCCGGCTGTCCGCCCGCGCGGCCGACAACGACCTGCGCGGGGTCGCCGGCGGGGTCGCCTCGACGCTGCGCACGGCGCTGACCCTGATCATCCCGTTCGCGCTGCTGCTGCCGCTGGTCGCCTACGACCTCGCCAACGTGGTCTTCGGCTGGCTGGCCGCCTCCGAGGCGTTCGTGGACTACGTCCGCCCGCTGTCGGTGTTCGCGATCGGCCTGGTGTTCTTCACCGTGCACTTCCTGATGCTGCGCGGGTACTACTCCCTCGAGCGCACGCGCACCGTGTTCTGGGTGCAGTGCGTGATCGCGGCCTCGAACATCGCCCTGGCCGTCGTACTCACCCGGGCAGCGTCGGCCGAGGACACCTCCACGGCGCTCGTGCTCGCCTACACCGGCGCCTACGCGATCGGGGCGTCCGTGTCCTACCTGCTCCTGCGCCATCTCCTCGGTGGGCTGGAGACCGGGGCCCTGGTCCGGTTCCTGCTGCGCCTCCTCCCCGCGGCCGGCCTCGCCGCCGCCACCGCCTGGGCTGTGCGGTACGGCGCCGGGCTGGCCTGGCCGGACGACGACGGCAAGATCCGTTCACTGGTGATGCTCGTGGCGCTCTCGGGCATCTTCGTCGGCGTGTTCCTGCTCCTGGCCCGGGCCCTGCGGATCCGCGAGGTGACCGGGATCATGGAGCTGGTGGCCGCACGGCTGGGGAGATGACCCTCCCGCCTAACATGTAGTTTTGCCAAGCAGGGGCCCCGAGGACCGAGCGAGGAGGGACGTGACCGAGAACGCAGTCGGGCGTGGCACCGTCCTGGCCGGACGGTTCCGCCTCGAGGACCTGGTGACGGAGACCGAGGGCGCCCGCTTCTGGCGGGCCACCGACCAGATCCTCGCGCGCAGCGTCGCCGTCAACGTCATCTCGGACCACGATCCCCGGGCCGAGGCGCTGCTCGTCGCCGCCCGCACCTCCGCCACCGTCACCGACGGCCACTTCCTCCGGGTGCTCGACGCGGCCGAGGAGGACGGCGTCGTCTACGTGGTGCACGAGTGGGGCACCGGGATGAGCCTGGACAAGATGCTCGCCGACGGGCCGCTGCCCGCCCGCCGCGCGGCCTGGCTGGTCAAGGAGGTCGCGGAGGCGATCACCACGGCCCACCGGCAGGGCATCGCGCACGGCCGGCTGATCCCCGAGAACGTGATGGTCACCGAGGCCGGCTCGGTGAAGCTGATCGGCTTCGTGGTGGACGCGGTGCTGCACGGCCGGCAGCCGAGCGCCGAGGGCGAGTCGGTCCCGCTGAGCGACCACGAGTCCGACGTACGCAATCTCGGGGCGCTGCTCTACGTGACCCTGGTCGGAAAGTGGCCGGGACTGCCGGGCACGCGCCTGCCCGAGGCTCCTCGCGACCACGGCCGGGCGCTGCGCCCGCGGCAGGTGCGAGCCGGGGTGCCCCGCCCGCTCGACACGATCTGCGACCGGGTCCTCAACGGTGGGCAGAACAGTCACCAGCTGCCGCTCGAGACCGCGCACGAGGTGTGCGCCGCGCTGAGCGACTTCATCGGCGATCCCGCGACCGCCGCCCAGGTGGGGTACGAACCCACCAGCGTCATCCCGGCCGCCGGCCTCGAGGGCCTGCGGTCCGGGGTCCGCACCGGCGACCCCGAGGCCACCCAGGTCTCCCCGCCGCACCGCGACGAGGACGACGACCGTACCGCCGCCACAGGCGGTGCTGCGAGTGCTGCCGGTGCTGCCGCCGCCGCGGGTGCAGGAGCCGCGGCCGCCGCCTCGACACCGCCGGCCGACCCCGACGCGACCCAGGCCGGTGCGCCCCTCTTCTACGACGACGACTCCGGCATCGGCTGGGTCTCCGACACCCCGGGCCGCGGTCTGCGCAGCGACGAGTCCGCGCAGCGGACCCCGCCGCCGCCTCCCCCGCCTTTTCCCGAGCCGGAGGCCAAGCCCCTGTTCGCGCCCGGCCCGCCCCGTGCCGCGGCGGCCTCGGGCGCCGCGGCAGGTGCCCCCGGGTCGGCCTCGGACACCGGCAGCGCGTCCGCGCCGGGTGGCTTCGGCCGGTCCTCGCACGGCACCGGCTCGCTGCCCCCGGTCTGGGGCCCGGACGCACCCGTGGAACCGCCGAGCACGGACTCGCGCAGCGAGAACGCCGGTCGCGGCTGGATGCGGCTGGCGGTGATCGTCGCAACCTGCCTGGTCCTGGTGCTCGCCGTCGTCATCGCCTTCAACCTCGGCCGCGGCTCCGGCGACGAGGACACCACCCCGGCCGGGGAGGAGCCGTCCGGTTCGGCCGGGAACGAGCAGCCGGCCCGTCCCCTCGCCATCGCCGGGGTCCGCGACTTCGACCCCGAGGGTGACCCCGCGGAGGAGAACACCGACCTCGCGCCCCTGGCCGTCGACGGTGACCCCGGCACCGCGTGGAAGACGATGACCTACTACGGCAACCCGCAGCTCGGGCTGCTCAAGGACGGCGTCGGGCTCGTCGTCGATCTCGGGTCCGCCAAGGAGGTCTCCTCGGTGCAGGTCGACCTGGTCGGCCAGCCCACCGACGTGGAGCTCTTCGCCACGCCGGAGGGCCAGGGCTCACCCTCCACGGTCGACGGACTGCAGCAGGTGGGGAGAAGCAACGGAGCCGGGCAGCGGGCCACCATGAAGCTCGACGAGCCGGTCACCACGCAGTACCTCGTCGTCTGGCTCACGTCCCTGCCGGCCACCTCCGACGGCTTCCAGGGCCAGATCGCCGAGATCGTCGTCCGGCCATGACCGTGACCTCGGGGGACCTCGGCGACGGCCGCGACGACCGCGCCCTGCTCCACGCCCACCTCCAGGGCGACCCCGAGGCCTTCGGCCGGCTGTTCGGCCGGCACCGCGACCGGCTCTGGGCAGTCGCGCTCCGCACGACCGGTGACCCCGAGGAGGCGGCCGACGCGCTGCAGGACGCGATGGTGTCCGCCTTCCGTCGTGCCGAGTCCTACCGAGGAGACGCGGCGGTGACGACCTGGCTGCACCGGGTGGTGGTCAACGCCTGCCTCGACCGGATGCGCCGGCGCAAGGTCCGGGCCGCCGAGGCGCTGCCCGACGACCTGGAAGAACGCTCCGACCGGGGAGCTCTGGTCACGAGTACGGCGGACGGGCCCGGCGCCGCCGACCCGGCGGACATCGTGCTCGACGAGGAGCGCCGGGCACTCGTGCTCGCCGCGCTCGCCGAGCTCCCGCCCGAGCAGCGGGCCGCCCTCGTCCTGGTCGACATGGAGGGGTACTCCGTCGACGAGGCGGCGCAGATCCTCGACTGTGCACCGGGCACCGTGAAGAGCCGGTGCTCGCGGGGGCGGGCCCGGCTGGTGCCGCTGCTGGAGCAGGTCCGGGCAAGGAACCCCTCGACCACCTCCCGCGTCCAAGATCCTGACCCCGAACCAGCCGACCCCCCGCCGGACGACCCCCGGCCCGACCCGTCCGCCCAGGAGGTGACCCGTCGTGACTCCTGACCCGCTCGACTCCCAGGAGGAGGCGGTCCGCCGTCTGCTGGCCGCGGCCGGAGGCCACCCCGACCCTCTGCCCGCGGACGTGGCGGACCGCCTCGACCGGACCCTGGCCGGGCTGGTGGCGGAGCGGGCCGGTCAGGACGTGGCTGCCGCCGACTCGGAGACGGCCGCGCCAGGCACACCTGCCGAGATGCCCACCGAGATGCCCGCCGAGGTGCCCGCCGAGGTGTCCGCCGGTGTTCCCGCCGGTGTTTCTGCCGGCGTCTCTGATGGGGGCACCTCGGTCCCCGCGGACGAGCTGGCCGCCCGCCGTACCCGCCGCTGGCCCCGGCTTCTGGTCGCCGCCGCCGCGGTGGGCGTGGTGGGGATCGGGATCGGAACCGTGCTCGGTCAGCAGGCCGACCAGGAGTCGTCGCGCCCGGCCGACAGCGCCGGCCGCGCGGTCGCGCCGGAGAGCGCACCCGGCGGCCCAGAGACTGATGCGGAAGGTGGCGCCGACGAGGGCGACGCGAGGACCCTGGAGGAGGGTGGATCCCCCGGAGCCACCGGTGAGACCCCCGGGGCGTCCGCCCCCGCCCTGCGGACCGTCTCGCTCACCGCCGACGTCGAACGGCTGCTGCGGCTCGGGCTTCCCGTCGACGCTCGGGCCAACGCCCCGGAGCAGCTCGTCGTCGGTTCCCGGACCTGCCGGGTGCCCGCCACCTCGGTCGGGGACGAGCTGCTCGGGGTCCGCCTCGACGGCCGGCCGGCGGTGCTCGTGGTCCGAGCCCCCGACCATGGCGAGCGGCGCGCCGAGGTGTCCGCGTGCGCCGACCCGACCTCGCTGCTCGGGTCGACCACGGTCCCGGCGCGGTAGCCCGCCCGGTTCCTGAGCCGGTCCCGCCCCAGGTCCCGGACCCGCCCGCGTCCCTGCGCTGTCCCCCGGGAATGCTCGCAGCCTAGGATCGGTTGTGGTGTGCGAGAGGCACATCCCGGGCCGATGACCCCGCCCGGCGCACCAGTCCCACCGTCATCAGGAGTTCACTTCACCATGGCCGATCAGGTACGCAACGTCATCATCGTCGGGTCCGGCCCGGCCGGCTACACCGCAGCGGTGTACGCGGCCCGCGCGAACCTCGCACCGCTGGTGTTCGAGGGGTCGGTGACCGCGGGGGGCGCGCTGATGACCACCACCGAGGTGGAGAACTTCCCCGGCTTCCGCGACGGGATCATGGGCCCGGAGCTGATGGACAACATGCGCGCGCAGGCCGAGCGGTTCGGCGCCGAGCTGGTCGCCGACGACGTGACCGAGGTCGACCTGACCGGCGACATCAAGGTCGTGAGGAACGCCGCCGGCGAGGAGTTCGCGGCCCGCGCCGTGATCCTGGCGACCGGGTCCGGCTACCGCAAGCTCGGGATCGAGAACGAGGACCGGCTCTCCGGGCACGGCGTGAGCTGGTGCGCGACCTGTGACGGGTTCTTCTTCCGCGACCAGCACATCGCCGTCGTCGGCGGCGGCGACTCGGCGGTCGAGGAGGCCACCTTCCTGTCCCGGTTCGGCTCGAAGGTGACGCTGATCCACCGCCGCGACGAGCTCCGCGCCTCGAAGATCATGCAGGACCGGGCGTTCGCCGACCCCAAGATCGACTTCGCCTGGAACTCCGCGGTCGAGGCCATCCACGGCGACGACAAGCTCACCGGGGTCACCCTGGTCGACACCGTCACCGGCGAGAAGCGCGAGCTCGACGTGACCGGCCTGTTCATCGCGATCGGCCACGACCCGCGCTCGGAGCTGCTCCAGGGCCAGGTGCGCCTCGACGAGGAGGGCTACGTGCTCGTGGACCACCCGTCGACCAAGACGAACCTGCCCGGCGTCTTCGCCTGCGGCGACCTCGTCGACCACCACTACCGCCAGGCGGTCACCGCCGCGGGCACCGGCTGCGCGGCCGCGCTCGACGCGGAACGGTTCCTCGCCGACCTCGAGCACGCCGCGAAGACCACGGACGAGGGCATCGCCGCCGAGATGCTGACCGAGCAGGTCCAGGTCGCCGGCGCCTGATTCACCCGGCCCGGCGCAGGGAAGAAATGTCCCGACGCCGGTGTTAACTAGACCCGAACCCGACACGATCGATAAGGAGCACCTCGTGGCCGAGATGCCAGCTGTGACCGACGCCGACTTCGAGGCCCAGGTCCTCAAGTCCGACAAGCCCGTCCTCGTGGACTTCTGGGCCGAGTGGTGCGGTCCCTGCCGCCAGGTCTCGCCGATCCTCGACGAGATCAACAAGGAGCACGGCGACAAGATCACCTTCGTGAAGATGAACGTCGACGAGAACCCGGTCACCCCTGCTACCTACCGCGTGACCGGCATCCCGACCCTCAACGTGTACAAGGACGGCGAGGTCGTCAAGCAGATCGTCGGCGCCAAGCCCAAGGCCGCGCTGCTCAACGAGCTCAGCGACTTCATCAACTGACCTCCCGCCGACGGGGCCGGTCCACCTCCCCAGGGCCGGCCCCGTTCGCATGCCCGCCGCACCCCGCCCGGCGTTTCCGGCGAACGGCCGGTTCCGGCGCGCGCATGGTGAGATCCGGTGGTTCGGGTAGTGGTTCCGGCGGTGTCCGGGCTGGCTCTCGCGGGTGATTGCGCCCCCGTCCAGACCGGTGCAACCGTTGACATCCCCGCTGCGTCTGTCTTGAGTAGGGCGGAAGCAATCCGGGTAAAAGCCCTTCTCGACCCGTCCCATCCACATGCACCCGATCCCTGACAGATGCCAGGAGGCCGCATGGTCGACGTACGTACCGCCCCGTTGTTCCGCTTCGGCGACACAGGTGACGCCGTGGTGGAGATCCGGTCACGCCTGGCCGGCCTCGACCTCCTCGGGCGGTACGACGACCCTGGCGACGTCTTCGACGCCGAGGTCGACCGTGCCGTGCGGGCGTTCCAGCAGCAGCGCGGCCTGACCGTCGACGGGGTCGTGGGCCCGGCCACCTACCGGGTGCTGGACGAGGCCCGCTGGCGGCTCGGCGACCGGTTGCTCACCCACGTGCCGGGCAGCCTGCTCTCGGGTGACGACGTGATCACGCTGCAGCAGCGGCTGCTCGACCTCGGCTTCAAGGTGGGCCGGGTGGACGGGATGTACGGCCCACGCACCGAGCAGGGGGTGCGCGACTTCCAGCGCAACATCGGCATCCCGCCGGACGGAACCTGCGGGCCCGCGACGCTCAAGGCGCTGACCCGGCTCGCGCCCCGGGTGCAGGGCGGCCAGCCGAACGCGCTGCGCGCGGAGGAGCGGATCCGTCGCGCTGGCCCGCAGCTGACCGGGAAGGTCGTGGTGATCGACGCCGACCCGGCCCGCGTCGCCGACCCGGTGCTCGCCGCCCAGGCCGCCGAGGTCACCCAGGACCTCGCCAAGCGGGTGGAGGGGCGGCTCGTCGCCACCGGCGTGCAGGCGTTCCTCAGCCACCCTGACGACGGCACCCTGCACACCGAGGGCGAGCGGGCGGACTTCGCCAACCGCACGGACGCGCACCTGTGCATCTCGCTGCACGTCGACTCCTCGCCGAACCCGACCGCGTCGGGCGTCTCGACGTACTTCTTCGGGCTCGACTCCCACGGGGTCCGGTCCTCCTCCGGGGAGCGGTTCGCCGGCCTGGTGCAGCGGGAGATCGTCGCCCGCACCGACCTCGCCGACCTGCGCGTGCACGCCAAGACCTGGGACCTGCTGCGGCGGACCCGGATGCCCGCGGTCCGGGTCGACGTCGGCTACATCACCAACCCCGGGGACGCCCGCCGGCTGTCCGACCCGAGCTTCCGGGACGTGATCGCCGAGGCGGTGGTAGTCGCGGTGCAGCGGATGTACCTCTCGCCGGAGACCGACACCAAGACCGGGGTGCTCCGGCTCGGCGAGATCCGCGAGGCCCTGCGCGAGGGCCGCACCCGCTAGGTGTCGCGCCGCTCCGCCGCCGGGCGCACCGCCCGCGGGCGCACGACCCCTATCAGCTTCTCCAGGGCCTGCTCGACCTCCTCCCGCCAGGTGAGGATCGACTTCATGTCCAGCCGCATCCGCGGGTAGCGCGGGTGCGCCCGGTGGGTCTTGAACCCCACCTGGAGCAGGAACTCGGCCGGCAGCACGCAGCCGCCGAAGCTGCCCGGCGGCAGAGTGAGGTCCCCGAACGCCTCGATCGCGCGGATCCCGCCCCTGTTGATCAGGTCCTTGGCAACCGCCTGCACGAGCATCCGGCCCAGCCCGGCGTCGGCGTGCTCGGGGAGCACCGCCGCGGTCATCAGCAGCACCGCGTCCTCGCTGGCCGGCGCCGTGGGAAAGGCGGCCGCGCCGGGCACGAACGGCGGGGGCGCGTAGAGGATGTAGCCCACCGGTTCGCCGTCCACGTAGGCGACCCGCCCGCACGAACCCCACTCCAGCAGCACCCGCGAGACCCAGTTCTCCTTCTCGTCCGCGGTCTCGCCCACGGACACCGCGCGGTCGCGGCGGACCGGGTCGAGCTCCCAGAACACGCAGGTGCGGCACGGGCCGGGCAGGTCGTCGAGGTTGTCGAGCGTGAGACGGTCGATGCGTCGGGACACGATCACCACCCCCGTGCGGGCACCGGCCGGCCGCCCGTCGTACCGGATCCTCGGTCTGTTCCCCGGTTCAGTCCCATGTCGTGACCCCGTCGCACTGGATCGGACCCTGATCATTCATCCTAGTAGTCGAGGACAGGAGGAGCGCATGACCGGAGACGTCCGCCGCAGCTCGACGAGGCTCGACAGCTACGTCGACCGGTATGCCGCGCGCACCCTGGGCATGACCGCCTCGGAGATCCGCGCCCTGTTCTCGGTGGCGAGCCGGCCCGAGGTGGTCTCCCTGGCCGGCGGGATGCCCAACATCTCCGGGCTGCCGCTCGACGTGGTGGGCGGCGCGATCCACGACCTGGTCCGCACCCAGGGCCCGACCGCCATGCAGTACGGCTCCGGCCAGGGCGACCCGGGCCTGCGGGAGCAGATCTGCGACGTGATGCGCCTGGAGGGGATCGAGGCGCACCCCGACGACGTCGTGGTGACGGTCGGGTCGCAGCAGGCCGTCGACCTGGTGACCCGGATCTTCTGCGACCCCGGCGACGTGGTGATCTGTGAGGCCCCGTCGTACGTCGGAGCGCTCGGCGTCTTCCGCGCCTACCAGACCGACGTCGTGCACGCGGAGATGGACGAGCACGGCCTGGTGCCCGAGGCGCTGCGGCAGGCGATCGTGGCCACCAAGCAGGCCGGGAGGACGATCAAGTTCCTCTACACGATCCCGAACTACCACAACCCGGCCGGCGTCTCGCTGTCCCGCGAGCGGCGCGCGGAGGTGCTCGAGATCTGCCGCGAGCACGACCTGCTGATCCTCGAGGACAACCCCTACGGGCTGCTCGGTTTCGACGACGAGCCCTACCGCGCCCTGCGTGCGGACGAGTCCGACGGTGTGATCTACCTCGGCTCGTTCTCCAAGACCTTCGCCCCCGGCTTCCGGGTCGGCTGGGCGCTCGCGCCGCACGCGGTCCGCGAGAAGCTGGTGCTCGCGCAGGAGTCGGCCACCCTCTGCCCGCCGTCGTTCTCGCAGCTCGCCGTCTCGTCCTACCTCACCGCGCACGACTGGCAGGGGCAGGTCAAGGAGTTCCGGGAGATGTACCGCGAGCGCCGGGACACGATGATCGAAGCGCTGGACGACCTGATGCCGCCCGGTGCCCGGTGGAACGTGCCCGACGGCGGCTTCTACGTGTGGCTGACGCTGCCGGACGGGCTCGACGCGAAGGCGATGCTGCCCCGCGCGGTGACCGCCCGGGTCGCCTACGTGCCCGGCACTGCGTTCTTCGCCGACGGGTTCGGCACGCAGAGCATGCGGCTCTCCTACTGCTACCCGACACCGGAGCGGATCCGGGAGGGTGTGCGGCGCCTCGTCGGTGTCATCGAGGAGGAGATGGACCTGCGCGAGACCTTCGGCGCCGACACCCGAGCCACCCTCCGTCGGGGCTACGAGGCCCCCAACACCGACCTCACCTGAGCAGGAGCAGCAGCATGGATGCCGTGAACGGCCGCATCGTCGTCCTCGCCGGGGGGCTCTCCCACGAGCGCGACGTCTCCCTCCGCTCCGGACGCCGGGTGGCGGAGGCGCTGCGTGACGCGGGAGCCGAGGTGGAGGTCCGCGACGTCGACGCCACGCTGATCCCGGCCCTGCAGGCCGACCCGCCGTCGTGCGTGGTCCCGCTGCTGCACGGGGAGAGCGGGGAGGACGGCGCGCTGCGCGAGGTGCTCGAGCTGCTCGGCATCCCCTACGTCGGGTCCGGGCCGGCGCCCTGCCGTGCGGCGTTCGACAAGCCCGTCGCCAAGGCGGTCGCCGCGCGCGCCGGCCTGAACACCCCCGCGTCGGTGTCCCTGCCGCACGAGACCTTCCGCGAGCTCGGCGCCGCCTCGGTCATGGACCTCATCGTGACCAGGATCGGGCTCCCGCTGATCGTCAAGCCGGCCAAGGGAGGTTCGGCGCTCGGCTGCACCGTGGTCCGTGAGCGCGAGGAGCTTCCCGGCGCCATGGTCAACGCCTTCGCCTACGGCGACACCGCCCTGGTCGAGCAGCTCATCGAGGGGGACGAGGTCGCGGTCCCGGTCGTGGACACCGGGTCCGGCCCGCGCGCCCTGCCGGTCGTCTCGATCACCCCCGACGGCGGCGTGTACGACTACACCGCCCGCTACACCGCGGGCAGCACCGAGTTCGTCGTACCCGCCAAGCTCAGCGACGCGCTCGCCACCGAGTGCGCCAGGGTCGCGGTCACCGCCCACGAGGCGCTCGGCCTGCGCGACATCTCCCGCTCCGACCTGATGATCGACGGCGCGGGACGGGTATGGTTCCTCGAGGTGAACGTGGCCCCGGGTCTCACCGAGACCTCGACCGTCCCGCTGTCGGTGCAGGCGGCCGGTCTCGAGCTCGGGGAGCTGGTGGCCACGCTCGCGCGTTCAGCAGTTGCCCGTTAGCCCAGCGACAGGAGCGACCCGATGCGGGACCTGACCTACCCGCCCATCATCGTGGCCGCCAAGACCGCCTTCCGGCTGCTCGACCTGCGGTTCACGATGACCGGCACCGAGCACATCCCCCGCCAGGGTCCGGCGCTGCTCGCGGTGAACCACATCTCCTACGTGGACTTCATCTTCGGCGGCTTCGCCGCACAGCCCTCGAAGCGGCTCGTGCGGTTCATGGCCAAGAAGGAGCTCTTCGACCACCGGTACGTCGGACCGCTGATGCGCTCGCTGCACCACATCGAGGTGGACCGCGGCGAGGGCCTCGGCTCCTACACCGAGGCCCTGCGCTACCTCGACCGGGGCGAGGTGGTCGGCATCTTCCCGGAGGCCACGATCTCCCGCAGCTTCGAGATCAAGGAGATCAAGACCGGGGCGACCCGGATGGCCGCCGAGGCTGGCGTCCCGCTGATCCCGGTCATCCTGTGGGGCACCCAGCGGATGATCACCAAGGACCACCCGCGCGACTTCTCCCGCGGCAAGACGATCGCGATCACGGTCGGCGAGCCGCTGCACCCGACCGGCACCGACCCGGCCGGGGAGACCGCCCAGCTCCGGTCGACCATGGCGGCGATGCTCGAGCGCACCATCGCGGAGTACCCGGCCGAGGAGCAGCCGCCTGGCTCGTGGTGGCTCCCGGCCTCCCACGGCGGGTCGGCGCCGACCCCGGAGGAGGCCAAGGAGCTGGACCGTGCCGAGCTCCGGGAGCGGGTCGCCAAGCGGGCGGCGCGTCGCCGGGCCAAGGAGGCCAGCCAGAAGGAAGCACGGCCGGGTGAGTGAGACCTCGTCGCTGACCGAGTCGACTCAGCGGGGCCGCGGCGCCCCGGACGCACCCCTCCATCCCGAGCGTCCCGATAAGGTCCGGCCCGTGCCCGTGCGACTCCTTGCCTCGTCGTGGCCGCCCATGCTGCTGGGCCTCGCGGCGGTGGTGGTCACCCTCCTCTGGTTCGACGTTCCCGCCGACCTGCTCGCCGGCTACACCGCCTACCTGCTGCTCGGCATCGCCCTGCCCGGCGTCTTCACCTGGCGGCTGCTGCTCCGCGGCCTGCACACCCGCGGCCGGCCGCCGACCTGGTTCGAGGACCTGAGCCTCGGCACGATCTTCGGGTTCGGGGTGCAGCTGCCGTTCTTCCTCGTCGGGGTCGCGCTCGGCGCCCACTGGTTGCCGGTGCTCGCGCCCGCCCTCGTGCTGGTGCTGGGCCTGACCGGGTTCGGCCGGGACGTCTGGCGGCTGCCGACCCGCCGGATGGACGCGCGCGCCTCGTGGGCGCTTGCCGGCGTCGTGGCCTACGGCATGGCCTGGCTCGGCCGCGAGGTGCTCGGCCGCCGGCCGCTGGGCATCCCGCTGAACCGCACCCCCAGCGTCGACGAGACGTTCCACCAGGCGCTGATCGCCGACGTCGGCAACCGGTTCCCACCCGAGATCCCGTTCCTGCTCGGCGTCCGGCTGGACTACCACTGGTTCGTCCACGCCCAGATCGCGGCGTCCAACGCCCTCACCGGGCTCGACTCGGTGACGATGATCCGGCTCGTCATGCCGAGCGTCGTCCTGGTGCTCGCGGTGCTCGGTCTCGGCGCCGCCGCGCTACGGCTGACCGGTCGACCGGTCGCGGCCGTGATCGCGCCCGCGCTGCTCGTGGCCGGCGCCTACCACCTGCTCGGGCCGAGCTTCGCCCCCGCCACGTTCCACGCCCCCTATCTGTCCCCGCGGTTCGTCTCGAGCCCGTCGCAGTCCTACGGCGTGATGATGTCGATGCCGGCGGTGATGCTGCTGCTGGAGGTGCTCCGTCCGCGGCGACGGGCCGACCGGCTGACCTGGCTCGCGCTGGCGCTGGCACTGCTCGCGCTGTCGGGGTCCAAGGCCACGTTCCTGCCGATCTTCGTGTGCGGCGCGCTCGCGGTGTGGGGGGTCCAGCTGCTCCGGACCCGGCGGATCGACAGGACCGCCACGGCGCTGGTGGTGCTGCTGGTGGCGGTGACCGTGTTCGCCCAGGTGGTGCTGTTCGGCGGCCAGTCCGGCTCGATGCTGCTCGACCCCGGGCAGTCGGTGGTCTCGGCGCTGCGCAGCCAGGGCATCGAGCCGACCACGCTCAACCAGACACTGATGACCGGCACCCTGCTGGTCGGCTGGCTGCTCTACGGCGTCGGGGTGCTGGGCCTGTGGCGCCGGCTGCTCGATCCCCGCGCGGTGTGGCTTCTGGTCGCGGTGCCGGCCGGGATCACCATCCCGTTCCTGTTCTTCCGGACAGGGCTGAGCCAGTACTGGTTCAGCCGCAGCGTCGCCGAGCTCGTCGTGCTGCTCTCCGCGTGGGGCATGGCGGTCCTGCTGCCACGCCCCCTGACCACCCGCACCGCGCTCAGGCTGGGGGCGGTCGCGGCGGTCGCCTGCGCGGCCGGCTACACCGCCTCGGCGCTCATGGAGCGTGCCCGCGGCGGCAGCGGCGTCCCCACGACCGGGTCCATGCTGGTCACCGTCGCCGTCCCGGTCGGCGTGCTCCTGGTCTGGCTGCTGCTGCGGCTGGCGTTCCGGCTGGCCGGCCGGCGCGGGCGGCCGGGCCTGCTCCTGGTGCTCACCGTCCTGCTGGGCCTGAGCCTGGTCAACGTCGCAGAGCTCGCCGTGCACACCGCGCGTGGGGACCGGATCGCGATGCTTCGGCTGAAGCAGACCACGCCGCTGTTCGCCCGGGGAGGGGTGGAGGCCGCGTCGTACATCGCGGAGAACTCGTCGGTGGACGACATCGTCGCCACCAACGTGCACTGCCTCCACCCCGACGCCGACCGGTGCGACAACCGCAGCTTCTGGGTCGCGGCGTACACCGAACGGCGGGTGGTGGTCCAGGGCTGGGGCTACACCGCGGTCACCAACGCCATGGCCGACGGGGACACCAACAGCCAGGTGGTCCCGATGCCCTACCCCGAACGGCTTGCCGTCAACGACGCCGCGTTCTCCGACCCCAGCGAGGAGAGCGTGCGCCGGTTGGTGGACACCTACGACGTGTCGTGGCTCTTCGTCAGCCGCAAGTACCCCGCCGACATCTCGGGTCTGCGCGAGCTCGACGACCTGCTCGTCGAGGCCTACCGCGGCCCCGGGCACGTCGTGTTCGAGGTTCGGGACTGAGCCGGGACCGAACCGGGGCCCGGCTACTGCCATACTCAGGTCCCGTGCGCGGAATCATCCTGGCCGGCGGCGCCGGCACCCGGCTCCACCCGATCACCCTGGGCATCAGCAAGCAGCTGATGCCGGTGTACGACAAGCCGATGATCTACTACCCGCTGTCGACCCTGATGCTCGCCGGCATCCGCGAGATCCTGGTGATCACCACGCCCCACGAGGCGGCCGGGTTCGAGCGCTTGCTCGGCGACGGATCCCGCTTCGGGGTCTCGATCAGCTACGCGCAGCAGCCCGAGCCCGAGGGGCTCGCCCAGGCGTTCACCATCGGCGCGGACTTCATCGGCGACGAGCGGGTCGCGCTGGTGCTCGGCGACAACATCTTCTACGGCCAGGGGCTCGGCCTGCAGCTCGCGCGGCACGCGCAGCTCGACGGTGCGACCGTCTTCGCCTACTGGGTGGACGACCCGAGCGCCTACGGCGTCGTCGAGTTCGACGAGGAGGGTCGCGCCACCGCGCTGGAGGAGAAGCCGGAGGACCCGCGCAGCAACTACGCGGTGCCTGGGCTGTACTTCTACGACAACGACGTGGTCGCCATCGCCCGTGACCTCAAGCCCTCCGCCCGCGGGGAGTACGAGATCACCGACGTGAACCGAGCCTACCTCGCCCGGGGCGACCTTCGGGTGCACGTGCTGGCGCGGGGCACCGCCTGGCTCGACACCGGCACCTTCGAGAGCCTCAACGACGCCAGCAACTTCATCCGCACGGTGGAGAACCGGCAGGGGCTCAAGATCGGGTCCCCGGAGGAGATCGCCTGGCGGCAGGGGTTCCTCACCGACGACGAGCTGCGCGAGCGCGCCGAGGCGATGCTCAAGAGCGGGTACGGCGACTACCTGATCCGCCTGCTCGAGCGCGATGTCCCCCGCCGGCGGCTGAGCTACTGACCCGGCGGGCTCGCTGGCCGGGCTCGGGTGGCCGTGAACCCGGTCAGCGGTGCAGCCGGGCCCGTTCCTTCAGCGGCTCCCACCAGGCCCGGTTCTCGACGTACCAGCGCACCGTGTCGGCCAGCCCCTCGGTGAAGTCGACCGCGGGCTCGTAGCCGAGCTCGGTGCGGATCTTCTCGATCGAGACCGAGTAGCGCAGGTCGTGGCCCTTGCGGTCCTCCACGTTGACCACCCGGTCCCACCCGGCGTCGCACGCCTCGAGCAGCAGCCCGGTCAGCTCCTTGTTGGTCAGCTCGGTGCCGCCGCCGATGTTGTAGACCTCGCCGGGACGGCCGTCCTGCAGGACCAGGTGGATCCCCCGGCAGTGGTCGTCGACGTGCAGCCAGTCGCGCACGTTCGCCCCCTCGCCGTACAACGGGACCGTGCCGCCGTCGATCAGGTTGGTGACGAACAGCGGGATGACCTTCTCCGGGAACTGGTAGGGCCCGTAGTTGTTCGAGCAGCGGGTCACGCACACCGGAAGCCCGTGGGTGCGGTGGTAGGACCGCGCGATCAGGTCGCTCGACGCCTTCGACGCGGAGTACGGCGAGTTCGGCTCGAGCGGCTGCTCCTCGTCCCAGCTGCCGTGGTCGATCGAGCCGTAGACCTCGTCGGTGGAGACGTGCACGAACTTCTCGATGCCGTGCTCGCGGGCGGAGTCCAGGAGGGTCTGGGTACCGACCACGTTCGTCATCACGAAGTCCGCCGCGCCGAGGATCGACCGGTCGACGTGGCTCTCGGCCGCGAAGTGCACGACGGCGTCGACCTGGCCCATGAGCCGGTCGACCAGGTGCCGGTCGAGGATGTCGCCCTCGACGAACTCCAGCCGTTCGTCGTCGCGCACCGGCGCGAGGTTGGTGAGGCTGCCGGCGTAGGTGAGCTTGTCGAGCACGACGACCTGGGTCGGCTTCGTCAGGCCCCACGCCTCGCCGAGGACCGAACGGACGTAGTGGCTGCCGATGAAGCCGGCGCCACCGGTGACGAGGATCTTCATGGCGGACACCCTATCCGCCCCGGCTCCGGCGTCGGACGGCCAGATAGACTCCCCTGCCATGCGGCTCAGGTTGCGCGACACCACGGCCCTGGCCGCAGGCTCGCTGGTCAGCGGGGTGCTGGCCTACGTCTTCTTCGCGCTGGCGACGCGTCACCTCGGCCCCGACGACGCCGCGGCCGTCTCGGTCCTGTGGACCTACTGGAGCTTCGCCGCGGCGGTGCTCACCTTCCCGATCCAGCACTGGATCGCCCGGTCCGTGGCCGCGCACGGCGGGGAGGGGGCGGTGCGGGCGGCGATGCCCCGGGTGGCCGGCCTGGTGGTGGCCGCCGCGCTCGTCTCGGCGCTGCTCGCCTTCGCCGGGCGGGACCCGCTCTTCCACCGCGACGACGTCTGGTTCCCGCTGCTCGTAGCCTGGGTGACGGTCGGGTCGGGGTTCATCGGGGTCGTCCGCGGCAGCCTGGCCGCGCGGCACCGGTTCGTCAGCAGCGCCTGGGCGCTCGTCGCCGAGAACGGCTCCCGCTGCGTGGCGGCGGGTGCCCTGGTCCTCGCCGGCCTGTACTCCAATGTCGCCTTCGGCGCGTGTCTCGCTGCGGGTGCGATGGTCGGCCTGCTGTGGCCCTCGACGTTGCGGTTCGGACGCGAGCAGCCCCGGGGCGAGGTGGAGTCGCCGTTCGCGTTCCTCAGCGGTGCCGCCGGCGGCCAGCTGATCGGTCAGGCAGTGCTCACCGGCGGCCCGGTGGTGCTCGCCCTGAGCGGGGGCACGCCGGCCGAGGTCACCGCCCTGTTCGCCGCGCTCGCGCTCTTCCGCGCGCCGTACACCCTCGGCATCGGCCTGGTCTCCCAGATCACCGGCCGGCTCGCCGGACTCGTGTCCCGCGGCAACCACGCAGCGCTGCGCAAGGTCCGGCTGATCCTGCTGGGGTTCGCCGCCGTCGCGGTCGCGGTGGCGTCCCTGGTCGGCGGGCTGATCGGGCCTTGGCTGATCGCCCTGGTGTTCGGTGCCGCCGTCGAGGTGAGCACGCCCGTGGCACTCATCGTTGCGGTGGGCAGCGCGCTGGCGCTGTCGAACCTGGTCGTGACCATCGCCATCCTCGCGCAGAACCGGACCCATGCCGTGGCCCGCGGGTGGACCATCGCGCTGGTCGGTGCTGCCGTCACGTTCGCCGCCTGTCTCGCGCTGGCCCCGCTGGAACGCACCTGCTGGGCATTCCTCGCGGCTGAGGCCGTCGCGTTCGTGGTGCTGCTGCTCGAGGAGTCGCGGGGGCTTCGCAAGATCGAGCTGGCGCACGCCGGTCAGGCCGGCCGGGCCGGTTCGGCGGCCGGCTGAGCGCCGTACCCCGTTCGCCCGCAGTGAACCGCTCTGGCCGGTCGCCCGGCGGTGTGCTCTGCTGACCGGATGAACCCCGCGCACCCACGCATCCTGGTCCTCGGCGGCACCTCCTGGCTCGGTGGCGCCGTGGTGCGCGCGGCACTGGGCCGAGGAGGCCACGTGGTGTGCCTCGCGCGCGGCGAGTCGGGGACCGTCCCGGAGGGCGCCGAGCACGTCGTGGCCGATCGTTGGGCCCCCGGAGCCTACGCGGCCGTCGCGGACCAGGACTGGGACCTCGTCGTCGACGTCAGCTGGCAGCCGGAGCTGGTCCGGTCAGCGGTGTCTGCGCTCGCCGATCGCGCGCGCCACTGGGTCTACGTGTCGTCCTGCTCGGTCTACGCCGGGCACGACC
>DATIBI010000148.1:0-2539 GCA_035457605.1 Nocardioidaceae bacterium | reverse complement strand
TGCCGCTCCCTTGTGGGCCGCGAGGTTCGTCACCGGCCTGTCCGACGGTCGGACCGCCCTCGTGGTGGTGCTGCATCACGTGCTGTCGGACGGCATCGGCGGGCTCGCCGTCCTCGCGAACCTCGTGGACCCGGGGCCGGTGGTCGAGCCTCGGAGCTTCCCACGGCAACCGCCGACTGCGAAGAGCCTCGCCGTGGAAGCCTGGGAGGGGAGACTGGCGGCAGCACGACGCATCGTCCGCTGGTCCCGGCTGCTCCGGAGGTCCATGGCGGCCGGGGGCGGCCTGCATCCACCGCGCGCAGGCGACTGCTCGCTCATCCAGCGGACCGGCTCACGACGACAGCTTGCCGTGGTGCGCGCAGAGCACGCACGGCTGAGGGCCGCGGCTCACCGTTACGGCGCGACGACGAACGACGCCCTGCTCGTGGCCGTGGCCGGCGCACTCAATCGCGTCCTGCTGGAGAGGGGAGAGTCAGCTGACCGCCTGGTGGTCACCGTTCCGGTCGCGGGTCGCCGCGCCGCCAGCGGGCCCGACCTCGGCAACGTGGTCACCCCGATCATCGTGGCGGTCCCCACGACCGGTGCGGTCCCGGAGCGTCTGGCCGATGTTGCGGCCCAGGTGCGTGCGGCCAAGCGGACGGCGAGCGTGCCGCCGCCGATCGCGCTGCTCGGCTGGCTCTTCCGCCCTCTTGCGGCCCTGGGCGGCTACCACTGGTACATGAACCACCAGCACCGGTTCCACACCCTCGTCAGCCACCTGCGTGGTCCTGCCGAGCAGCTCGCGTTCGCGGGGGCGGCCGTGGAATCGGCCGTGCCCGTCGTGGTGGCCGAGGGGGGCAACGCCACGGCGTACTTCGGGGTGCTGTCCTACGCGGGCACCCTCTCCATCTCAGCGATCGTGGATCCGGACCATTTCCCGGACCTCGCCACCCTGACTGCCGGGCTGCGCGCCGAGCTGGAGGTGATCGCCGGGGCCGGGCCGACGTGACGCCGACCCCAGCGCTAGACCCTGCGGTTCACGAGCCACGCGGCAGCGTAAGGGGGAAGCTGGACTGCCTCGTCGCGGATATCCGGCGCCGACCCGGTGATGTGGTCCACGACCGTCCTGGGGTCGAGCCCGAGCATGTGGAGCACCGCGAGCGGGACGTGGCGTGGCTCCGGGGCCATGTTGTAGGCGCCGAGCATCGGGCCCAGCGGATGGCGTCGCGCCGTCAGGAACACCGCCGGATCCCGTGGGAGCAGCACCTCTGACTCGACCGAGGCGTGGAGCTGGGGGAGCGAGGCGCGCGATGCGACCAGCGCCCTCACGCCCTTCTGGATCCGGTGCGCGTCTGACGGGATCGGCCACGGCAGGGAGGGGCGGTGAGCCCACCGGTTGTCGCCGGCATGCTCAGGTGTCAGGTCCCAGTCGGGGTCGTTGAGCAGGCCGAGCTCGTCGCCCATCCAGATCACGGGCAGGCCGCCGAAGCCGAACATGATCGCATGGGCCAGCAGGATCCGCCGCTCGGCGTGCTGGTCACCGATCTGCAGCCCGGCGAGGGACGCGAGCGAGCCGGAGATACGCCGATCGCCGGTCGCCTGGTTCTCCTGGAACACCAGACCGCGCGCCCAGGATCCGGGGAACTCCCCGGAGTAGAAGTCCGACAGGAACCTCCGGTGCATGTGGCCGTCGAGCCCCACAGCCGCGGCGTCCTCGTCGGAGATCGCCCATCCGATGTCGTCGTGGCAGCGCACGTAGGTGATCCAGGCGGTGGTGGGTGGGGGAGGTGAGAGCTGGCGAAGCGCGTGGGACCCCAGCACGGCGTCCTGGGACGCGAGCATCGACCAGATCTGCACCATCAGGCTGTTGTGGTAGGCGAGGTCGCTGACCTTGCCGTAGTGCTCGCCCTCCCCGAGGTACGCCAGCAGGTCCTGCGGCCCGACGATGGCCTCGGCCTTGAAGACCACCGCAGGACACGCGATCCGAGTCACCGCCCGAAGGGCCTGGGTCAGCAGATGGACCTCCGGTTGGTTCTGGCAGTTGGTGCCGAGGCGCTTCCAGATGAAGGCGATCGCGTCGAGCCGGAGCACCTCGACCCCGTGGTTGGCGAGGTTGAGGATGATGTCGGCGTACTCGCAGAGCACGTCGGGGTTCGCCCAGTTGACGTCCCACTGGTAGTCGTTGAACGTCGTCCAGACCCAGCCGACAAGGTCGTCGTCCCAGGTGAAGCTCCCTGGCGCGAAGTCCGGGAAGACCTCGGGCAGCGTGCGCTCGTAGGCGTCGGGGAGGTATCGGTCCGAGAAGACCATGAAGTAGTTGCGGTACCTCTCGTCCCCGGCGCGGGCGTGCCTCGCCCACTCGTGCTCACGGGCGACGTGGTTCAGCACCAGGTCCAGGCAGAGGCTGATCCCTTGCTCCCGCAGGGTCTGGGTGAGCTTCCGGAGGTCCTCCATGGTCCCGAGGTCGGACCGGACGCTGCGGTAGTCCTGCACCGCGTAGCCGCCGTCGTTCGGAGTCGGGCGCGGGGTCAGCAGCGGCATCAGGTGCAGGTAGCCGACG
>DATIBI010000147.1:0-42744 GCA_035457605.1 Nocardioidaceae bacterium | reverse complement strand
GATGCCGCCGCCGCCGGCGCAGACGACCACGAATCCCGCGTCGGCGAGCGCGTGGATTGCCGGGGTGTCGACGACGGAGCGGGGCTCCGGGGAGGCCACGACGCGGCGCCAGCCCTTCTCCCCGCGGTCCTC
This sequence comes from Nocardioidaceae bacterium, assembly GCA_035457605.1. GTDB lineage: Bacteria > Actinomycetota > Actinomycetes > Propionibacteriales > Nocardioidaceae > Nocardioides_C. Next base: position 42,612 of record DATIBI010000147.1, on the reverse strand, counting down.
CCAGGTCTCGCCGTGCTCGATGAGCAGCGCCGCCTCCTCCTTGGGCAGGAACCGGCCGATCGGCTTGGTGGGACGGGTGAACCCGGGGTCGGTGGGGTCGACCCGGGTGCGGGTGACCACGGCCGCGGTGCGCCGGTCGGAGCCGCGCTTGGCCAGCGCCGCGTCCAGCGCGTCGAGCAGCACGAAGCCGAGCGTCGCCTGGGTCTGCGCCCCGCACCAGTCCAGCGGGACGGGAGGTACGACGGCCGCGGCCAGCTCGTTCTTCACCAGCAGGTTGCCCACCTGCGGGCCGTTGCCGTGCGTCACCACGACGTCCACGTCGCCGTGCACCAGGTCGGCCACGCTCTGCATGGCGACCTCGGCCGCTGCGATCTGGTCACCGGGCCGGGCCTGCCCGTCCGGCGAGGTCATTGCGTTGCCACCCAGGGCGAGGAGAACTCTCATGATGGGGAGAACCTACGGCCCGGGACGTGATCTGCGCGACGGCGATCTTCGCCCAGTCGTTGCCCAGACGTTGGCACTGTTGCACAGCCACGCAGGCGGCCTCGTGCGCAGGGCACCGACCGCCCAGGCGGGCCGCCGGGCAGGCTCATCGGCCGCCGGCGACGCGGAGCACGGCGCCGGTCGCGTAGGGGCAGGAGTCGCTCAGCAGCCACGCCACCGCCTCGGCGACCTCCTCGGGCTCCCCCACCCGGCCCATCGGCACCGCCGGTCCGAGCCGGTCCAGCCGGCCGGGGTCCCCGGCTGCGGCGTGGATGTCGGTGCGCACGATCCCGGGTGCGACCGCGTTCACCCGGATCCCGCGGGCGGCCACCTCCTGGGCCAGGCCGAGGGTGAGGGTGTCCACGCCCGCCTTCGCGGCGGCGTACGGGACGTACTCGTGGGCAGAGCCGAGGGTCGCCGCGGCCGAGGAGACGTTGACGATGGCCCCGCCCTCGGTCAGGTCCCGGACCGCACGGCGCGCGACCAGGATCGCGCCGGTGAGGTTCACCTCCACCATCCGCAGGACCACGTCCGGCGGGGTGTCGGCGAGGTCACCGGAGTGCAGGGTGGCGCCGGCGTTGTTCACCACGCCCGTGAGCCGGCCCCACTCGGTGACCGCGTCGAAGAGTGCGTCCACCTGCTCGGGGTCGGCCACGTCGGCCCGGAACGTGCGGCAGGAGACACCGGCGGCGCGGACCGCGTCGGCGGTGGCCTCGGCGGCCTGCTCGTCCCGGGCGTAGCCGAGCACCAGGTCGTGCCCCGCCGCAGCCAGCCGCCGGGCGACCGCGGCGCCGATGCCACGGCCGCCCCCGGTCACCACGGTCAGCGGGCGGGTCATGACAACCAGTCGACGTCTGCGGTCGTGGCCCCGGCGGCCAGCGTGGCGTAACCGGGTCCGCGGTCGAAGAACGGCTCCTCGGCGCGGGCGACCTTCATCTCCGCGCGCAGCTGGTCGCTGGCGGCCACGTCGACGACCGGGTTGTCCTTGTCGCCGGTGACGACCGTGCCGTAGTCGGCGCGGGCCGCCTCGATCGAGACCTTGCCCCACAGCACGTCGCGGGCCACCTCGTCGTACGGCCGCTCCAGCGGGTCGCCCCAGCCGCCGCCGCCGGTGGTGCGGATCCGGATCACCTCGCCGGCCTTGACGAGCTCGGCGTCGGCGAGGGCGTCGACCTCGCGCTCGTTCGGGCCGCCCGGGTCGATGGTGACCTGGAACGGCTTGCCGGCCTTGCCGCCCTTCACGCCCCAGCAGGACAGGATCGACCGGTCCGCGATCGACATGAAGTTGGCGTCCTTGAGCATCCGGATGTGCTTCTCGTAGCCCAGGCCGCCGCGGTACCGGCCCGCGCCGCCGCTGTCGACGGCCAGGCCGAGGTGCTCGACGAGGAACGGGAACCGGGACTCGGAGAACTCCGAGGGGAGGTTGCGGGAGTCCGGCACGACGTGGATGGTGTCCTCGCCGTCGGCGTAGTAGCGCCCGCCGGAACCGCCGCCGAGCACCTCACGCATCAGGTAGGACTCGCCGTTGAGGTCCTCGCCGTAGACGCCGGTGTAGCGGATCGTCTCCTGGTCCGCCGGCATCTTGCCGTCGACGGCCTTGGCGACCACGCCGGAGAGCACGCCGAGCAGCCGCAGGATCACGAAGGTGCGGGCGTTCGTCGGCGCGGGGAACTCCGGGGTGATCAGCGTCCCCTTCGGCGGGAACCGCATCTCGATCAGCGGCACGATGCCCTCGTTGACGTCGAGCTCGGCCATCCGCTCCGGGGTGTCCGCGAGGTTGCGCAAGATCGGCGCCAGCCACTTCTTGAGGAAGTTGCCGCCGGCGTAGTCGCCACAGTGGTTGATCGGGCCCTTGGCCTGCGGTGCGGTGCCGTGGAAGTCGAGGATCAGCCGCTCGCCGTCCGGGTCGTCGGCCGAGGTCTTGGTGAGGGTGATCTTCTGCGTGTGCAGCTTCGGGTCGTCGACGCCGTCGTGCTCGGCGTAGTCCTCCCAGGCGTAGGTGCCCTCCGGGATCTTGGAGAGGATCTCGCGGCGGAAGGTCTCGGTGGTCTTGTCGAGCACCGCGTCGAAGCACGCCTCGACGGTCTCCTTGCCGTACCGCTCGAACAGCTCCGACATCCGGCGGGCGCCCATCAGGCACGCGGAGCACTCGGCGTCGAGGTCCGCCGCGAGCGAGTCGGGCATCCGCGAGTTGCGGGTCATGATCTTCAGCGCCTGCTCGCACGGCTCACCCTGGTCCCACAGCTTGATCGGCGGGACCATCAGGCCCTCCTCGAACACGCTGGTGGCGTGGCTGGGCATCGAGCCGGGCACGGCGCCGCCGATGTCGTCGTGGTGCCCGAAGGCCTGCACGAACGCCACCACCTCGGGGCCGTTGCCGCTGTCGTGGAACACCGGCGCGGTGACGCACAGGTCCGGGAGGTGGCCGATGCCGCCCTCGGACATGTACACGTCGTTGTGGAAGAACACGTCGCCGGGCTTCATGGTCTCGATCGGGTAGTCACGCACGACCGGGTGCACGAGCGCCGAGTAGGAGCGGCCGGTGAGCTTGCGCAGGTTCCGGTCGTGGATGCCGGCGCGGTAGTCGTGGGCGTCGCGGATCATCGGCGAGCGGCTGGTCCGCCCGATCGCGGTCTCGACCTCCATCTCGACCGAGGCGAGGTAGCCCTCGATGATCTCGACGAGGATCGGGTCCGGGACGGTCCCCTCGGGGGTGAGGCGGTAGGGCTGCTCGGTCATGACGATGCTCCGTCCGTCGTACGCGTGATGATGAGGTTGCCGTAGCTGTCGACCCGGGCGGCGAAGCCGGGGTGCAGCGGCACGGTGGAGCTGAACTCCTCGAAGATGGCCGGTCCGGTGACCTCGTCGCCGGCGCCGAGCCCGGCGCGGTCGTAGACCGGGGTCTCGACCCACTCGTCGAAGTAGACCGGGCGGCTGCCACGGCGGGCGGACTCCGCGCCGGTGCCCGCGGCGACCTCGCGGACCTCGGGCTTGCGGATCGGGCCGATGCCGGTGACCCGCAGGTTCACCCACTCGACCTCCTGGCGCGGGTCGTCGCGGAAGTCGTAGCCGTAGAGCACCCGGTGCTCGTCGTGGAACCGGGCGGCGACGGCCTCGAAGGTGTCGGTGGTGACCGGTCCGGCGGGTACGTCGACCCGCACTTCGTAGGCCTGCCCGTAGTAGCGGACGTCGACGGTCCGCACGAACTCGCGCTCGTCCTCGGGGAAGCCCTCCCGTCCGAGCGCGGCGTCGGCCTTGCCGGCGAGGTCGTCGAACACCGACTGCACCGAGCCGGTGTCCAGTGCGGACTGGCGCGACACGGCCGTCTGCACGTAGTCGTTGCGCACGTCGACGGTGAGCAGGCCGTAGGCGGACAGGTTGCCGGGGTTCGGCGGGACGAGCACGCCTTGCAGCCCGAGGATGTCCACGAGCCGGCAGGCCAGCAGCGAGCCGGAGCCGCCGAAGGTGACCATGGTGAAGTCGCGCACGTCGAGGCCGCGGTTGACGGTGATCTGGCGCAGCGCGTTGGCCTGGTTCCACGCCGAGATCTCGAGCACGCCGGTGGCGCACGCCTCCAGCGACAGGCTCAGGTCCGAGGCCAGCTTCTCCATGCCGCCGCGGGCGGTGTCCACGTCCAGCGGGACCTCGCCGCCGAGCAGGTGCGGGGGGATCCGGCCGAGCAGCACATGCGCGTCGGTGATGGTCGGCTCGGTGCCGCCCATCCGGTAGCACATCGGGCCCGGGTCGGCGCCGGCCGAGTGCGGGCCGACCTTGAGCGTGCCCTCGGGCGAGATCCAGGCGATCGAGCCGCCGCCGGCGCCGACCGTGACGACGTCGATCATCGGGATCTTGCTCGGGTAGGCGCCGACGTTGCCCTCGGTGGTGAGGGTCGGGTGCCCGTCGATCACGACGGTCACGTCGGTCGACGTACCGCCACCGTCGCAGGTGACCACCTGCGGGAAGCCGGCCTTCTCCGCGACCACTGCAGCGCCGAGCGCGCCCGCGGCCGGGCCGGAGAGCACGGTGGTGATCGGCTGGTGCACGACCTCCTCCGCGGACAGCACACCGCCGTTGGACTTCATCACGTAGAACGGCACCCGGCGGGCCTGGGCGTCCTCGCCGGCGGTGAAGGCGTCGAGGTGGTGGGTGATGTTCGCGACGTACTTGCGGATGTTCGGCTTCACCGCGGCGTCGACGAGCGTGGTGACGCTGCGCTCGTACTCGCGGTACTCGCGGAGCACCTCGCTGGAGATCGACACGACCGCCTCGGGGTGCTCCCGCTCGAGCACGTCGCGCATCGCCAGCTCGTGGGCGTCGTTGGCGTAGGAGTGCAGGAAGCACACGCCGATGGTCTTGATGCCCTGCTCCCGGAACCACCTGGCGGCCGCCACCGCACTGTCGACGTCGAAGGGGCGGATCTCCGAGCCGTCCACGGAGAGCCGGCCGCCGACGGTCTTCACCCGGTGCGCGGGCACGATCCGGTCCGGCTTCACCCAGAAGTAGGAGTTGCCGTAGCCGTCGGGGACGGACTGGCGGGCGATCTCGAGGATGAACTCGTAGCCCTCGGTGGTGATGAACCCGAGGTTCTCGACCTTGCCCTCGAGCAGCTTGTTGGTGGCCACGGTGGTGCCGTGACTCACCGCGCTGATCGACTCGCCGCTGAGGCCGAGCTTGCCGAGGACCTTGTGCACGCCGGCCATGAAGCCGACCGCGGGGTCGTGCGGGGTCGACGGGGTCTTGGTGGTGGCCATCTCCCCCGTCTGCTCGTCGACGGCGACGACGTCGGTGAAGGTGCCTCCGGTGTCGATGCCGATCCGGATGTTCCGGGGTGACCGGCTCTGGTGACCGGTGTCTGTGCTGGTCATGCGTGCTCCTGGCTGAACGTGGGCCGGCGGCTGCCGGCGGGGTTGGCTTGCTCGAACGCGTGCGCGACCTCGAGCAGGCGGCGTTCCTGGTTGTGCGGGACGACGATCTGGATCCCCACCGGCCACCCCTGGGGGGTGAACCCGGCGGGCACCGAGATCGCCGGGCAACCGGTGACGGTGACGAAGTACGCCGACCGCATCCAGTCGAGGTAGGTCTTCTGCACCTGGCCGTTGATGTCGGCCGGGAACTCCTCGTCGGCGCTGAACGGCGGCACCTGGCTGACCGGCATCACGAGGACGTCGTGGTCCTCGAAGAACAGCCGGACCCGCTCGAACAGCTCCGTGCGGGCCTCCATCGCCTTGGCGACGTCGTGCCCGGACAGGCCCTCGCCGGCGCGGATGTTGTCGGCCAGCGAGGGTTTGAAGGCGTCGGGGTCCTTGCGCAGCCGGGCGCCGAAGCGGGCCTCGAAGTACCACGCGCGCAGGGTCCGGAAGACGTGGTCGGCCTCGGCGAGGTCCGGGTGCGCCTCGGTCACCACCGCGCCGGCGTCGGCGAGCACCGCGTGCTGGGCGCGGACCGTGTCGGCGACAGCGTGGTCCACCTCGAAGGCGCCGCCGAGGTCGACCGACATCGCCACCCGCAGGCCGCGCAGGTCGCCGAGCAGCGGCGGCGCGAATACCGAGCCGGCGTCGTCGTGGGCGAGCGGGGTGCGCGGGTCGGGCCCGGCCATCACCGACAGCAGCAGCGCGAGGTCCTCGACGTTGCGCGCCATCGGCCCGGGCACCGAGGTCGCCTCCCAGGCGTTCCCGGTCGGCCAGTTCGGCACCCGGTTCAGGCCGGGCCGCAGCCCGACCACGTTGCAGAACGAGGCCGGGTTGCGCAGGGACCCGCCCATGTCGCTGCCGTCGGCCAGCGGCACCATCCCGCTGGCCAGCGCGGCCGCCGCTCCCCCGCTCGACCCTCCGGCGGACCGGGAGAGGTCGTGGGGGTTGCGGGTGGTGCCGAAGATCTTGTTGAAGGTGTGCGACCCGGCGGCCCACTCCGGCACGTTGGTCTTGCCGATCGTGACCACACCGGCGCGGCGCACCCGCTCGACGACCAGGTCGTCCACCGCGGAGACGTGGTCGGCCATGAGCGGCGAGCCGTAGGTGGTGCGCCACCCGGCCACCTCGTGGGTGTCCTTGAACGCGAACGGGAGGCCGTGCAGCGGCCCGGTCGGCTCGCCCGCGGCGGTCCGCTCGTCCGCGGTCGCTGCCTGCTCCCGGGCCCGGTCCGGGTCGAGGCTGACCACGGCGTTGACCGCCGGGTTGGTCTCCTCGATCCGGTCCAGGTGCAGCTCGAGAAGCTCGCGCGCGGAGATCTCGCGAGCCTTCACCGCCGCGGCCATCGACCGCGCGGTGCTGTAGACGTCGATGCTCATCGGATCAGCGCTGCCGCCGACCGGACAGCCAGCCACCCACCAGGACACCGGCCAGGGCGACCGCGGCGCCGACCACGACACCGGCGGCGAAACCCTCCGGCGCGACAGACGGCTTGGCCGCCGGGGCCGGGGCGGTGAACACCGCACCCGGGGCAGGAGCCGCCGCAGGAGCCGCGGGGGCGGCCGGGGCGCCGGCCTCGGCGGGTGCTGCGGGGACCTCGGCGGGGGCGACCCCGGCGAGGACGGCGTCGACGTTGCCGAAGAACTCCGCGGCCATCTTCTTGGACACACCGGTGAGCATCCGCTGGCCGACGCCGCCGATCATGCCGCCCACGGTCGCGTCGGCGTCGTAGGTCAGCTCGGTGCCGCCGCCGTCGACCTCGACCAGGGTCACCTGCACCGCGGCTCCGATCGTGCCGGGTGCGCCGGCGCCCTGGGCCTTCATCACGAACGAGCCCGGCTCCTGCTGCTCGGTCAGGTGCACCTCACCGTCGTACACGCCCTTGATCGAGCCGACACCGGCGGAGACGGTCATCTTGTAGGAGTCGGCGCCGATGGCCTCGAGCCGCTGGCAGCCGGGGATGGTGCGGACCAGGACGGCCGGGTCGTTCAGGGCACGCCACACCTCCTGACGGTTCGCCTGCAAGGTGGTGGATCCCGAAATCTTCATGGTGCCTCCGAAAGCGTGGCCGGCCTGCGCGGTGTTGCGCCTGACACTAGGGAGTGGACAGGGGCCGCCTCAATGGCGACATTGACCCAACAGCGGCGGGTTGCTTGGCAACCCACGCCAGGGGGTACGACGGTGGTGCGGCAGCCGGGCGCGCCAGACCCACGACCGGACCCGCCACTAGACCCACAGGGGTCAGGGACGCGCCGTCTGCCGCAGGTGGAACAGCTCGCTGGGCGAGATCGGCATGCTGGTGATCCGGATGCCCTCGGCGTCCTCGATGGCCGAGGCGATCGCCGCGGCACCGGGGATCACGCCGGCCTCCCCCGCGCCCTTGACGCCGAGCGGGTTTAGCGGCGAGGGCGTCTCCAGGTGGTCGATCTCGATCTCGGGGACCTCGGAGGCGTAGGGCATCAGGAAGTCCATGAACGAGGCGTTGAGCAGCTGCCCGTCCGGGGCGTACTCCATCCGCTCGTACAGCGCGCCGCCGACGCCCTGGGCGACGCCGCCGTGGATCTGCCCCTCGACGATCATCGGGTTGATGATCGTGCCGCAGTCGTGCACGACGCAGTAGCGCAGGATCTTGATGTCGGCGGTGTCGGGGTCGGTCTCCACCACCACCGCGTGCATGCCGTTGGCGAACGTCGACCGCGGCGGCGAGTAGTAGTCGGTGCCCTCCAGCCCGGGCGCCTGGCCTGGTGCGACCGGGGGCGTGTTCGGGTCGGCCGGGGTCGCGAACTGGGTCGCCCGCTGGGCGGCCTCGTCGAAGGCGTAGCGCAGCGGGTTGGACAGCACCGCGACCGCGCCGAGGTCGATCTCCGCGCCCGGCGAGCCCTTCACCCGGATGTGGCCGTCGACGATCTCGAGGTCCTCCACGGAGGCCTCGAGCGCCTGTGCCGCGATCTCGAGCGCCTTCTCCCGGACCTTGCGCGCGGTCAGCGCCACCGCGCTGCCGCTCATCACCGCGGTCCGCGAGGCGAAGGTGCCCACGGCGTACTTGAACCGCCGTGTGTCACCGGTGGTCACCTTGATCCGCTCGAACGGCACCCCGAGCTCGTCGGCGACCAGCTGCGCGAGCATCGTCTGGTGGCCCTGGCCCTGGCTGGTGAGCCCGGTGGACACCACGACAGTGCCGTCGGTCTCCACCCGGACGTGCCCGCCCTCGTACGGACCCACGCCGGTGCCCTCGACGTAGCACGCCATCCCGATCCCGACCCGGCGGCCCTCGGCCCGCGCCTGCTCCCGGTAGGCCTCGAAGTCGTCCCAGCCGACCAGCTTCTTGAGCTTGTCCAGCGACGCCGGGAAGTCCCCGGAGTCGTAGAGCAGCGGACGGCCGTCCTGGAAGATCAGCCCGTGGTCGTAGGGCATCTCGTCGGGAGTGATGAAGTTGCGGGCGCGGACCTCGGCCCGGTCCAGCCCGAGGTCCTCGGCGATCGCGTCCATCGTCCGCTCCATCACGAAGCAGCCCTGGGGCCGGCCGGCGCCGCGGTAGGGGGTGACGATGACGGTGTTGGTGTAGAGGCTGGTGAACTGCACCCGGTAGGCGCCCGGCTTGTAGGGGCCGAGCAGCTGGGTGGAGGTGATGATCGGGACGATCAGGCCGTACGGCGTGTAGGCGCCGTGGTCGTGCCAGAACTCCACGGACAGCCCGAGCAGCCGGCCGTCGTCGTCGTAGCCGACCTTGACGTGGTGCAGCTGACCGCGCTCGTGGGCGCTGGAGATGAAGTGCTCGCGGCGGTCCTCGGTCCACTTCACGGGGTGGTTCAGCCGGACCGCGGCCCACGGGACGAGCACCTCCTCGGGCCAGGGGTGGACGATCTTCACGCCGAACCCACCACCCACGTCAGGGGTGACCACCTCGACCCGGTCCACCGGAAGGCCGAGCTTGGCGGCGACCGCCTGGCGCACGCTGGTCGAGGTCTGCGTCGAGGTGTGCATCAGCAGCGACCGGTCGTCGGCGTCCCACCGGGCCAGCACGCCCTTGCCCTCCATGGGCATGCACGCGCTGCGCTCGATCGCGAGGTCGAGCTCGAGCACGTGCGGGGCGGCGGCGATCGCGGCCTCGGCGTCGCCGTTCTCCTGCACGGTGACCGCCGCGGCGTTGCCGGGGACGTCGGGGTGCACGAGGTGCTCGGCGGCCCGGGCTGCCTCGATGCCGACCACCGCGGGCAGGAACTCGTAGGAGACGGTGATCCGGCCGGCGATGTCCTCGGCCAGGTAGCGGTTCTCGGCCACGACCATCACGATCGCCTCGCCGACGTAGTTCACCTCGTCCTTGGCCAGGGCGTACTGGGTGCGCCCGTGGGTCAGGGTGGGGTGCGGGATCAGCAGCGGCAGCGGCTCGGCCATCCGGTCTGCGAAGTCCTCGTGGGTGTAGATCGCGACCAGGCCGTCGACGTCGAGGGCCCCGGAGACGTCGATGTCGACGATCCGGGCGTGGGCGTGGGGGCTGCGGACGAACGCGACCTCGTAGGCGTCGTGACCGAGGTCGTCGAGGTAGCGGCCGTTGCCGGTGACCAGGCGGGGGTCCTCGCTGCGCTTGATCCGGGAGCCGAACAGCTTCGTGGTCATCGGGCGCCCCCCTCGACGTTCCCCTGCCCCGAGGACCCGGCGGTGCCCGCCTTGAGCTCGGCGGCGCGCTGCACCGCGGCCACGATGTTCTGGTAGCCGGTGCACCGGCACAGGTTCCCCGAGATCGCCTCCCGTGACTCCGCGGCGCTGGGCGCGGGGTTCTCCTCGAGGTAGGCGGTCACCGTGGTGATGAACCCCGGAGTGCAGAAGCCGCACTGGAGCGCGTGACAGTCGCGGAACGCCTGCTGCACCGGGCCCATCCCGCCCTCGGGGTTGCGGCAGCCCTCGACGGTGGTGATCGCGGAACCCTCGAGACTGACCGCGAAGACCAGGCAGGAGCGGGTGGGCGCGCCGTCGACGAGCACGGTGCACGCGCCGCACACGCCGTGCTCGCAGCCGACGTGGGTGCCGGTCAGCTGGAGGTCGTGGCGGAGCACGTCGGACAGCAGCCGGCGGGCGGGCACCTCGAGGTCGTAGGGCGAGCCGTTGACGGTGAAGCTGACCCGGACGAGGGTCTCGGTGGTCATCGGGGGGAAACCTTCTCGTGTCGGCGGGAGGAGACGGCCCGGTCCCGGGCCTCGGTCAGGGCACGACCGGTGAGCACGTGCGCCAGGTGGCGGCGGTACTCCGCGGTCGCGTGGATGTCGGGCTCGGGGTCGATCGCGGCGTCGACGAGGTCGCGCAGGCCGCTGTCGTCGAAGCCGGTGCCGGTGCCGTTCAGCGCGGGCGCGACGTCGACCACGATCGGCACCGCGCCGACGCTGATCAGCGCCAGGCGGGCTCCGGTCATGGCGCCGTCCGGGTCCACGGTGACCAGGGCGGCCACCCCGCACATGGCGTAGTCGCCGTGCCGGCGGGCGAGCTCGACGAAGGTGGAGCCGCTGCGCTCGGGAGCGCGGCGGAAGGTGGCGGTCACCGCCAGCTCGCCGGTGCGGAGCGCGGACTCCATGGGGCCGACGAAGAAGTCAGCGGCCTCGACCGTGCGGCTCCCGGTCGCGCTGCGCAGCTCGACCGAGCCGCCGAGCAGGCACAGCACCGCGGGCATCTCCGCCGAGGGGTCGGCGTGGACCAGGCTGCCGACCGTCGTACCGCGGTTGCGGATCGTGGGGTGGGCGACGTTGAGCAGGCCCTGACGGACCAGCGGCGCCGCCTCGAACGCGGCCGGGTCCTTCTCCACCCGTGAGTGACGGGCGACGGCGCCGACGCGGACCCCGTCACCGGTCACCTCGACCGTGTCCAGCTCGGCGAGGTGGTTGATGTCGACGAGGTTGGCGGGTGCGGCCAACCTCATCGACATCAACGGAACCAGGCTCTGCCCGCCGGCGAGGACCTTCCCCTCCTCTCCCAGGTCCGCGAGGAGCTCCACCGCCTCCTGGACGGTGCCGGGTCGGTGGTAGGTGAAGGGGGAAGGTTTCACGCCGGGTCTTTCTCTCCGAGAGTGGTCAGGGCCTGGGGCCGGTCAGTGCTTGCCGTGGTGGTCGTGCTGCGGCGGGACGTCCTTCTGCTCGTAGGCCTTGCCTCCGGCGTCCACCGAGATCACCGCACCGTGGTCGCGGTCCTTCGGGGCGAACGCGTTCGCGAGGTGCCAGCCACCGACGATGATGATCGTGCCCATCGCGATGCCGCCGAGGGTGAACTCGTCGGTGATCGGGAAGAACCGGTCGGTGCCCAGGCCGATGCCCATGATCAGACCGGCCGCGATCGGGACCAGGTTCACGGGCCGGGCGAAGTCCACGCCGTTCTCCATCCAGATCTTGGCGCCGAGCAGGCCGATCATGCCGTACAGCACGAGCGTGATGCCGCCCAGCACGCCGCCGGGGGTCTCGTTGACGATCTGGCCGAACTTCGGGATGAACCCGAGCAGGATCGCGACCAGGGCGGCGACGTAGTAGGCGGCGGTCGAGTAGATCCGCGTCGCGGCCATGACGCCGATGTTCTCGGCGTAGGTGGTGGTCGGCGAGCCGCCGACGCTGGAGGCGATCATGGTGCCGACGCCGTCCGCGGCCACCGCGCGGCCCAGCATCGGGTCGAGGTCGGTCTGGGTCATCTCGGCGACGGCCTTGACGTGCCCGACGTTCTCGGCGACCAGTGCGATGACCGCGGGGAGCACGAGGAGGCTGAAGGCGATCGAGAAGTTCGGCAGGTGCCAGCCGACCTGGTCCAGGTTGCCGTTCTGCAGCGCGTTGCCGGTCAGTCCCTCGGCGGTCTTGTTCGGGAACCCGAACCACGGGGCGGCCTGCACCGCGGTCCAGTCGACCCGCCAGTGCGCCGCGGCCTCGGTCGCCCCGGGGGCAACGGAGGTGATCTGACCGAAGATCCGGTCGGCGACGAACGAGAGCACGTAACCGGCGAGCAGGCCCAGGAAGATCGCGATACGGCCGAGGAAGCCGCGCAGCCCCACCGCCATCAGGATGACGATCACCATCGTGATCAGGGCCATCCAGTAGTCCTCGGGCATGTACACGTTGGTCGCGACCGGGGCCAGGTTGAAGCCGATCAGCATGACGACGGCGCCGGTCACGACCGGCGGCAGCACCGCGTTGACCACGTGCGAGCCGAGGAAGTGGATCACCAGGCCGACGGCGGCGAGCACCACACCGGCCACCAGGATGGCGCCGGTGACGTCCGCCGGGCCCCCGCCCTGGGCGTAGATCGCGCCGGCACCACCGACGAAGGACGCGGACGTGCCGAGGTAGCTCGGGACCTTGTTCTTGACGATCAGCAGGAAGCAGATCGTGGCGATACCGCTCATCATGATCGCCAGGTTGGGGTTCAGCCCCATCACGATCGGGAACACGAACGTGGCGCCGAACATGGCCACGACGTGCTGCGCGCCCAGACCGGTCGTCCTCCCCCACGACAGGCGCTCGTCAGGCGCTACGGCGGCGCCCGGCGGCGGCGTCTTGCCCCCGTAGACCACCTTCCAAGAAAACATCGACATTGCGGGGCCTCCTAAGACCACACCCATCGTCCCTGCAGGGGACCGATGCACCCTCTCGACCCGCGATGGCGAGCCTGCCCACACTGTGCACCAGGGAGGTTGTGACCTGCATCATCCAGAGGGCAAAACTCGTGCCGAATCGGCTCCGGAGAGTCTGTGACAATGTGCCAACCGCCGGTCACAGCTCCCGCATCGCCACCACCCGCAGCGCCAGGGCCAGGTCGAGCCTCAGGTTCGGGTCGGTGGTGAACGGCCCGACCATCCGCTCCAGCTTCCCGATCCGGTAGCGCAGGGTGTTGTAGTGGAAGTGCAGCCGGCGTGCGGTCTCGGCGACGTTGAGGTTGGTGTCGAGCAGCATCTGCAGCGTCTCGCGCAGGTCGGCCGACTCCCCCGTCGTACCCTCCGCCAGCTCGCCCAGCGTCTCACGCACGAAGCTCTCCAGCTCCGTGGAGTCCTCGATCAGGCTGAGCAGCCGGAACACCCCGAGGTCGTCGAAGTGGGTGACGGAACGGGACCCGTGCAGCTGGCGGCCCACCAGCAGCGCCTTGCGGGCCTGCTCGTAGGCGGCGGGCAGGTCGTCGGGCGAGGTCACCACCCGGCTCACGCCCGTCGCGAACGGCCGGCGCCCTCCCCCGCCGTCCCCGGTCACGTGGCCCACCACGCCGGCGACGATCTCGTGGGTGTCCGCGCCTGCCGGCACCGGCAGCAGGGCGACCACCTCGGCGGCGAAGCCCTCGACCGGGACCGTGGGATCGCGGCGGCTGACCACGCTCTCCCACGCCGCGGTGAACCGCTCCACCTCTAGCGGGCCCTGGTAGCCCGAGGTCATCGGCGGCGCGTTCTCGGTCTCCAGCGACGCGACCGCGACCACGACCGGCCGGTCCAGCACCCAGCCGAGGGACCGGCCGTGAGCGACCACGTCCTCGGCCGAGCCCGCCCGGCCGGCGAGCACGTCGCGCAGGAAGTCGCCGCGGTACTTGCTCTCCACGGCGGTGATCGCGATCTCCTTGGTGAGCGAGACAGCGGCCACGGTCGCGGCGCGCTCCAGGATCGTCAGGTCTGCCGAGCTCATCACCCGGGAGGGGTCGAACAGCACAAGCCGGCCGTGGTCGATCCGACCGGCCTTGATCCCCACCACCGCGTAGGAGCCGGGCAGGTCCTCGGCCGCGTGCACACCGTCGCGGACCAGCTCGGTGCGGAACCGTCCGGTGTCGTGGAAGACCGAGGACGCCCGCAGCGCCTCCCGCTGCCCGTCGTCGCCGACGTCGCTGATCACCCGGCCGTCCGCGGTGGTGACCATCGCCAGGCCACCGAACAGCGCGCTCACGCTCGCGGTCACCTCGTCGACGCCGCCGCCGGTCAGGACGATGTTCACCAGGCGCCGGTGCACCTCCTCGCTCCGCTCGAGCAGGGACGCCCGCTCGCTGGCGACGCTGGTGAAGACCTGGGTGAGGACCTCGTCGAAGCCGGTGCTGTCCGGGATCAGGATGACCGGGAGGTTGCGCCGGTCGGCCTCGGCGAGCATCGCCTGGGGCAGCTCGTCGAGGTAGCGGTGCAGCTTGACCGCCAGCGCGGAGACCCCGCGGCCGTCGAGCGCGGCGACCAGGTCGACCAGGCTGCTCGTGGACTCGCGCAACGGGTAGCCGGTGGTCAGCAGCAGGCCCTCCGCACGCACCCACGGCACGATGTCGGGGACCTCCATGACGTTGGCCCGGCGCACCACCCGCTCCAGGCCGCCCGCCCCGGCGAGGACCTCGGCGCCCGTGAACGCCGGCAGCGCCAGCATGGCCGCCACGCTCATCGGGACCGGCTCGGACTCGCTCGGACTGTCGCCCTCCCCCGCTGGCAAGTGCCGATCATCAGCGTGCGGATCGTTGGCAACATTGACCATGCACCGGACGCTACCCGAGTACCTATGGTCGTGGGGTGGACACCCCTCCCCTCTCCGCCGCGGCCTCGTCGCTGCTCGGCGGCCTGCTCGACGGGGCCCCCGCGCTCGTCGACGAGGTGGCCCGGACCCGGGTGAGCGTCCACTTCCAGACCGACTCGCCCGACCTGCCCGTGCTGAGCGTGTGCACCCCCGACGCGGTCCGGCTTCCGAACGCGCTGGTCACCGCCACCCTCCCGGCGACCCGGCAGGTCAGCGTCGGCGCGGGTCGGCTGAGCGGCGGCGGCCGCGCCTGGCGGGTCACCCGGTGGTGGCAACCGCCGCGTCCGCGCGGTCTGTCCCGTCCGAGGCTCGGGCTCGCGGGGCTGTGGCCGTCGGTGGGCGAGGTCTCCGGGTGGGGTGTGGCACCCCCCGGTCCGGCGTACGACGGACTCTCCCCCGCTGCCCTGCTGGGCGCCGGACCCGGCCTCACCCCGGCCGGTGACGACGTCCTCGCCGGCGCGCTGGTGACCGCCCACGCGACCGGCGACCCGCGGCTCCCCGACTGGGTACGCCGCACCCGCGCCGGGCTCACCCCCACCGCGACCACGGCCGTGTCCCGCGCGATGCTGCACCACGCGCTGGACGGCTACGCCACCCCCGAGCTGGCCCGGTTCCTGACCGCGCTGTGCCGCGGGGGCGATGTCGGGGCCGCCCGCGCGGACCTCCTCGCCGTCGGCCACTCCTCGGGCGCCGCGCTCCTCGTCGGCGTCCTGCACACCCTCACCACCTACGAGCTCGAAGGAGCAGCGTGACGAAGAGACTCCAGGTCCGACGGGGCGCGTACGTCGACTCCGTGACCCTGATGCAGGTCAGCCGCCGGATCGGCGGGCTGGACGGCGTGAACGCGGCGCTGGTCGCGATGGCCACCGAGCTCAACCTCGACCTGGCCCGGTCGATGGGCTTCGAGCTGCCCGAGAAGACCGTCCCGAACGAGATGCTGGTCGCGGTCGACGCCGTCGACGAGGCGGCGCTCGAGGCGGCGCTGACCGACGTCGACGCGGCGCTGGCGCAGGCGGCCTCTCCCGCAGCTGCGTCCTTCGGCGCGGCCCCCGCCCCGGTCACCATCGGCGCCGCGGCCCGCGCCGGCGACGCGACGGTCGCCCTGATCTCGACGCCGGGCCAGTACGCCTTCGCCGACGCCGTGGACGCGGTCGACGCCGGGCTGCACACGATGGTGTTCAGCGACAACGTGCCGGTGGAGCACGAGATCGCACTCAAGGAGTACGCCGAGCAGGCGGGTGTGCTCGTGATGGGCCCGGACTGCGGCACCGCCGTCGTCGGCGGGGTCGGCCTCGGCTTCTCCAACGTGGTGCGGCCCGGCCCGGTCGGCATCGTCGCCGCCTCCGGCACCGGCGCGCAGCACCTGATGACCCTCCTGGACCACGCCGGTGTCGGGGTGAGCCACTGCCTCGGTGTCGGCGGCCGGGACCTGTCCGAGGCCGTCGGCGGCATCTCCACCCGGCGCGCCCTGGACCTGCTCGCGCAGGACGAGGGGACCCAGGTGATCGTCGTGATCTCCAAGCCGCCCGCCGAGGCAGTCGCCGAGCAGGTCCGCAAGCACGCCGAGGGTCTCGGCAAGCCGGTGCTGTTCGCGCTGCTCGGGCAGGGCCAGCCCACCGTGACCGACGCCGCCGAGCAGGCCGTGGCCGCGGTGGGCGCAACCTGGCAGGCGCCGGGCCACGAGGTGGGCGCGGTCGCGGCCGGCCGCCCCGGCGGTCACCTGCGCGGCCTGTTCGCCGGCGGGACGCTGTGCGACGAGGCGATGATCATCGCCCAGGACCGGCTCGGCCCGATCACCTCCAACATCCCGCTCGCCGGGGGCCGCGAGATCGGCGACGACCTGGCCTCGGACGGGCACACGATGATCGACTTCGGCGACGACCGGCTCACCCAGGGCCGGCCGCACCCGATGATCGACGGCTCCATCCGGGTGGACCGGTTGACCGCCGAGGTGGCCGACCCGACCACCGGCGTGATCCTGATGGACGTGGTCCTCGGTCTCGGCGCCGCGGCCGACCCCGCCGGTGAGCTCGCCCCGGCCGTCGCGAAGGCGACCGAGGCCGGGATCCCGGTGGTCGTCTCGGTCATCGGCACCAAGGACGACCCCCAGGGTCTGGCCGGGCAGGTGGAGACCCTGCACCGGGCCGGCGCCTGGGTCCACCTCTCCAACGCCGACGCGGCCCGCGCCGCCCTCGAGCTCCTCGACGCACCGGAGGCAACTGCATGAGCACCCCCTTGAAGTCCCTGGCCACCCCGACCGCGGTGGTCACCGCCGGCGCCTCGCTGCTCGCTGACGCCGTCGACCAGCAGGGCGTGACCACCCGCCGGGTCGAGTGGAAGCCCCCGGCCGACGACACCGGCGCCGCGGTCGCCGCGGTGATGGGCGACGCCCGCCGCCGGGCTGCGAACGCGCAGGCCCTGGAGCGGATGCTGGCCGCGGAGGCGTCGCTGGTCGACGTCCGGCCGGCTGCGGAGGCGCTCGGCCTCGAGCGCGGGCAGTTCCTGCACGCCGGTCCTCCGGTGGACTGGGAGCGGGCCTCCGGTCCGCTGCGCGGTGCGCTCATCGGCGCCGTGCTGCTCGAGGGCCTCGCCGACACCCCGGAGGAGGCCGAGCAGCTGCTCGCCTCCGGGGACGGGGTCAGCTGGGAGCCGTGCCACCACCGCGGGGCCGTCGGGCCGATGGCCGGTGTGGTGTCGCCGTCGATGTGGATGTTCGAGCTGCGCGACGACGTGCACGGCAACACCTCCTGGTGCTCGCTCAACGAGGGCCTGGGCAAGGTGCTGCGCTACGGCGCGTACGGCACCGAGGTCATCGAGCGGCTGCACTGGATGAACGCGGTGCTCGGTCCGCTGCTGCAGACCGCGGTCCGCGCCGGAGACCCCGTCGACATCAAGGCGATCGTCGCGCAGATGGTGCAGATGGGCGACGAGGGCCACAACCGCAACCGGGCCGGGACGCTGATGTTCCTGCGCGAGGTGCTGCCGGCGATGATCGACTCGGGGCACCCGAGCAAGGACGTCGCCGAGGCGGTCCGCTTCGTCTCCGGCAACGACCACTTCTTCCTCAACCTGGGCATGCCGGCGTGCAAGCTGCAGACGCGGGCCGCGGCCGGGATCCCCGGCTCCACGGTGGTCACGGTGATGGCGCGCAACGGCACCGACTTCGGGATCCAGACCTCCGGCACCGGTGACACCTGGTTCACCGCCCCCGCGAACACGCCCGAGGGCCTGTACCTCGGCAGCTACGGGCCCGAGGACGCGAACCCCGACATCGGCGACTCGGCGATCACCGAGACCGCTGGCATCGGCGGCCTGGCGATGGCCACCGCGCCGGCGATCGTCCGGTTCGTCGGCGGCAGCGTGCCGGACGCGCTGGCCACCACGCAGCGGATGTACGACATCACCGTCGGCGAGAACCCCGCGTTCGCGATCCCGATCTTGGAGTTCCGCGGGAGCCCGACCGGCATCGACGTGGCGGCCGTGGTGCGCAGCGGGGTGCTCCCGCAGATCAACACCGGCATGGCCGGCCGGGTCGCCGGCACCGGTCAGGTCGGCGCCGGCCTGGTCACCCCGCCGATGGCCTGCTTCACCCAGGCGATCGAGGCGCTCGCCCGCAACGTGTAGGACCCGCAGGACGACCACACGGGCCACGACCGCGCTCCCCCACGCGGTCGCGGCCCGTGCGTCGTTCGGTCGGGGCTGCGGCTGCCAGGGGCCGGCCAACAGCAGGGCCACGTCCTGTCAGGGAAGCAGGGTGCCCTGGTGGTAGACCTGCTGCCAACCGCTCTCCCGTTCGCACCAGATCGAGGTACGGCGCGCGCGTCGCCCAGCACGTTCGGACTCCCAGAAGACCTGGACCACGCCCGGAGCCAGTGCCCGGCCTGCGAGTCCGGTCAGCTTGATGACGACGTTGTCGTCCTCGGTGCTCTCCTCGCGCAGCATCGTCAAGACGCTGTCCAGGTCCCAACGACGACCGGATGCCCCGATCTCCACGAAGTCGGGTGCAAGGAGCTCCCTGAGCCGAGCCTCGTCGGCTCGGCACGCAGGTGTCTGGAGCTCGCGCTCCAGCTCGAGGACGCGATCCAGAGGCTGAGGCGACGAGAGCTGGGTCATGGCCTGGGTCCTGACGGTGAGCCGGGTCGCCGGGGCTCAGTCGTTCCGGTCGGTGTGGCTCTGCTGCTCCAGCAGCGCGCGGACCTGCCGGACCTGACGCTGGGCCCGGGTGCCGTCCGACCCCTGGATGCCCATCGCCGGGATCGACGTACCGTCCGCGAGGTCCAGCACCGCCCACGGGCTGCCCGGGCGCAGCGAGATCGCGAGGATCTCGTTCCACTCGTAGCGGCGCCCCCGGAACCCGTTCACCACGGTCACCCCGTCCGACCGTGCGTCCACCCGCGACCGGGCGAGCGCGTGCCCGGCGGTCGCGGCGGCGAGCCCGAAGAACACCACCGTCCCGCGCTGGAAGTAGGTGAACTGGTCGCGCACCGACTCCGGGAAGGCGAACCAGATGACCAGGGTGGTGCCGATCAGCAGCGCGCCGAAGACGTACACCGCCATGCGCACGCCGAACGGCCGGAACCGGTGCGGCAGCACGGGGGGCTCAGAGGCGGCAGGCATGGATGTCCGTGACGAGGATGCCCCGCGCGCCGAGCTGCCAGAGCTCGTCCATGATCCGCTGCGCCCCGGCTCGCGGCACCATCGACCGCACCGCGACCCAGCCCTCGCGATGCAACGGTGAGACCGTCGGGCTCTCGATGCCCGGGGTCAGCGCGACGGCCTCCTCCACCCGCTCCACGCGGATGTCGTAGTCCATCATCACGTAGGAGCGGGCGACCAGGACGCCCTCGATCCGGCGCTGGAACACGTCGAAGCCATCCGGGTTCGCCGCACCCGCGCGCGTGATCAGCACCGCCTCGGAGTCGAGGATCGGGTCGAGGACCACCTCGAGACCGGCCTGGCGCAGGGTGCTCCCGGTCTCCACGACGTCGGCGATCACGTCGGCGACACCGAGCTGGATGCTGGTCTCGACGGCGCCGTCGAGACGGGTGACCACGGCGTCGACGCCGCGCTCCTCGAGGTAGCGACGCACCACCCCGTCGTAGGAGGTGGCGATCCGCTTCCCGGCGAGGTCCTCGAGGACCTCCACGGTGCCCGGACGTGCGGCGAAGCGGAAGCGCGAGCGGCCGACGCCGAGCCCGAGCACCTCCTCGGCCTTGGCGCCGGAGTCGAGGAGCAGGTCCCGGCCGGTGATGCCGATGTCGAGGGTGCCCTCGCCGACGTACAGCGCGATGTCGCGCGGGCGAAGGTAGAAGAACTCGACGTCGTTCTCCGGGTCGGTGAGCGTGAGCTGCTTGTTGTCCGCGCGCTGGGCGTAGCCGGCCTCGCGGAGCATGTCCGAGGCCGCCTGCGACAGCGACCCCTTGTTGGGAATGGCGATTCGTAACACTCGACTACCTCGCGGCGATCTAGAGGTGGGCGTAGACGTCGTCGAGCGTGAGACCGCTCGCGATCATCAGGACCTGGGCGTGGTACAGCAGCTGGCTGATCTCCTCGGCGGCGCGCTCACGGCCCTCGTGCTCGGCGGCCATCCAGGACTCCGCGGCCTCCTCGACCAGCTTCTTGCCGATCGCATGGACGCCGGCGTCGAGGGCCTGGACGGTGCCGGAGCCCTCCGGCCGGGTCTGTGCCTTCTCGTTGAGCTCAGCCCAGAGCTCGTCGAACGTCTTCATCGAGGTGCTTTCCGTCGGTGGTGGTGGCCTCGGCACGGTCGCCGACGGCCAGGAGAAAGACTACGGCGTACGACGGACCCGACCGCCCGGTGGCCACCGGAGGGCGAGACGCCCGTCACGCCTTCGGTCGATGCTTGGGGCAGTGCTCGGGGCGGGGCTCAGGTCAGTGCTCGGGTCAGTGCTCGTAGCCCCGGCGGATCCGGCGCAGCGTCGACGCGGTGACCAGGACCGCCGAGGCCGCCTCGTAGCCCTTGTCCTCCGAGGACCCCTCCAGCCCGGCACGGTCGAGCGCCTGCTGCTCGGTCTCGCAGGTCAGCAGGCCGAAGCCGATGGCGGCGCCGGTGTCCAGGCTGACCCGGGTGAGCCCGTCGGTGGCCGCGGAGCAGACGTACTCGAAGTGCGGGGTGCCGCCGCGGATCACCACTCCGAGCGCGACGACCGCCTCATAGCCCTTCTCCGCCAGCGCGGCCGCCACCACCGGCAGCTCGAACGAGCCGGGGACCCGGATGACCTTGGCCGCCTCCACCTGGTAGTCGTCGAGCGCCCTGCGGGCGCCCGCGATCAGGCCGTCCATCACCTGCTCGTGCCAGCTCGCCGCGACGACCGCGACGCGCAGGTCGTGACAGTCGATCGGGGCCGCGGTGGGCGATCCTTCTCCGCTCACGCCGGTTCTCCTCCTACTTGTTCCTCGGCCCCAACCGTGTGCAGGTGGGGCAGGTCGTGGCCCATCCGGTCCCGCTTGGTCAGCAGGTAGGCCAGGTTGTGGTCGTTGGGGTGCGGCGTCAGCGGCACCCGCTCGCTCACCTCGACGCCGTAGTCGGTGAGGTTGGTGGTCTTCGCCGGGTTGTTGGTCAGCAGCCGCACCGAGCTGACGCCGAGGTCGCGCAGGATCTGCGTGGCGGCGGCGTAGTGACGCGCGTCCGCAGGGAGGCCGAGCTCGAGGTTGGCGTCGACGGTGTCCCGGCCGCCGTCCTGCAGCTCGTAGGCCTGCAGCTTGGCGACTAGACCGATCCCCCTGCCCTCGTGCCCGCGCAGGTAGACGACGACGCCGCGGCCGGCCTCCACGACCCGCTCCAGGGCCTCCTCGAGCTGAGGTCCGCAGTCGCAGCGGCGGGAGCCGAACACGTCCCCGGTCAGGCACTCCGAGTGCACCCGCGTGAGCACGTCGCGCCCGTCGCCGAGGTCCCCGTGGACCAGGGCGATGTGCTCGGAGTCGTCGAGGGCGATCCGGTAGCCGTAGGCGGTGAAGTCACCGTGCGCGGTGGGCAGCCGGGTCTCGGCGACCCGCTCCACGTGGTTCTCGTGCCGGCGGCGGTAGTGGATCAGGTCCTCGATCGAGATCATGCGCAGGCCGTGCTCGTCGGAGAAGTCGCGCAGGTCCTGGCCGCGCTTCATGGTGCCGTCGTCGTTGACGATCTCCGAGATCACGCCCGCCGGGGTGAGCCCGGCCAGCGTGGCCAGGTCCACCGCGGCCTCGGTGTGCCCGGGACGGACCAGCACCCCGCCGTCGGCGTAGCGCAGCGGGAAGACGTGACCGGGCTGGGTGACCTCGAACGGCTCGGTCGCGGAGTCGTTGAGCACCCGCACCGTGTGCGAGCGGTCCGCGGCCGAGATCCCGGTGGTCACGCCGTCACGGGCGTCGACCGAGACGGTGTACGCGGTCCGGTGCCGGTCCCGGTTGTGCGGGGTCATCAGCGGGATGCCGAGCCGGTCCAGGGTGTCGGCGGTCATCGGCGCGCAGATCACGCCGGAGGAGTAGCGGATCGTGAACGCCATCAGCTCCGGAGTGGACTTGCTGGCCGCGAAGATCAGGTCGCCCTCGTTCTCGCGGTCCTCGTCGTCGACCACCACCACCGCCTTGCCCGCGGCGATGTCGGCGATCGCGTCCTCGACCCGGTCCAGGCGGACCTTCGGCGCGCCGCTCACGCGACCACCTCCGTGCGCTCCTCGGCGGACCGGTCGGCACGGCGCTGGACCCTGAGCCAGGTGAGGAAGCCCCACACGCAGAACCCGCCGTAGACCAGGTACAGCACCGCCGACGGGTAGTAGCCGGCCTGCAGCAGCAGCGGCACCCCGACCACGTCGACCGCGATCCAGATCAGCCAGAACTCTGTCCAGCCGCGGGCCATGCCGTAGGTGGCGAGGATCGAGCCCGTCAGGATCCAGGCGTCGGGCAGCGGCCCCCACGAGCCGAGCGCGTTCAGCACGAAGTAGAAGACGGTGGTGCCGACCACGGCGAGCACGAGCAGCTCGGCCCAGCCGCGCGGGCCCGCCCAGCGGGGCGTGATCGCGCCACCGTCGACGCCCGCGCCGGAGCGCCGGCTCTGCCGCCAGCGCCACCAGCCGTAGGCGGACACGGCGAGGAAGAACACCTGCCGGCCTGCCTGCCCCCACAGGTCGTGCTCCTGCGGCTTGTCGAAGATCCCGCCGACGAAGACGGTGAACAGCAGCAGGTTGCCGACGATGCCCACCGGCCACGCCCACACCCGGCGGCGCATGCCACCGATCGCGCTGGCGAGGCCGAACGCGTTGCCGACCACCTCGCGGACCAGGATCGCCGACGTCCCGATCGTGAGGGTGCCCTCGAGCAGCCAGTCCAGGGGGTTCATCGGTCGCTCTCCTCACGACGGGCGTCGAGCAGCCGCTCGACGTACTTGGCGATCACGTCCACCTCTAGGTTCACCCAGTCCCCCGGCTGCTTGAAGCCGAGCGTGGTCCGGGCCAGGGTCTCGGGGATCAGCGAGACGGTGAAGCTCGGCTCGGACCCGTCGAGCACGTCGACCACGGTCAGCGATATGCCGTCGACGGTGATCGACCCCTTGGGCACCAGGTAGCGGGCCAGCGCATCGGGCAGCGAGACCTGCACGATGTCCCAGTGCTCGGAAGGGGTCCGTCGCAGCACCGCGCCGGTGCCGTCGACGTGGCCCTGGACGATGTGCCCGCCGAGCCGCTTGGCCGCGGTCACCGCACGCTCGAGGTTCACCTTCGCGCCCGGCTCCAGCACCCCGAGCGAGGTCTTGTCGAGGGTCTCGCGCATCACGTCCGCGGTGAAGGTCTCCTGGTCACGCTCGGCCACCGTCAGGCAGCAGCCGTTCACCGCGATCGAGTCCCCCAGGCCCGCGTCGACCACGACGTGGGGTCCTCGCACGGTCAGCCGGACCGCGTCCCCCTGGTCCTCCAGGGACTCGACGACGCCGAGCTCCTCGACGATTCCGGTGAACATCATCGCTCCTTCCGCGGCGGGGTGAGGACGAGCCGGACGTTGCGGTCGGCCCCCTCACCGAGGGTGGTGACGTCGGCGACGTCGAGGTGCAGCGCGTCACCGATCGTGGTGATGCCGAGGTCGCCCACGGCGTTGAGGCCGGCGCCGAGCAGCATCGGCGCCACGTAGCAGACCACCTCGTCGACGAGACCGGCCCGCAGGAACGCCGCGGCGAGCGTCGGCCCGCCCTCGAGGAACACGTGCTGCCGGTCCCGTGCGAACAGCGCCGCCAGGGCCTCGGCCGGGTCCCGGGTGGGAAGTACGACGGTCTCCGCGACGTCGTTGCGGACCCGTCGGTCGTCCGGGACGGATCGCAGGCCCATCACCGCGCGCAGCGGCTGCTGCGGCAGCGGCCGGCCGTCGGCGTCCCGGACGGTCAGCTCGGGGTCGTCGACCAGGACCGTCCCGGTGCCGGCGAGGATCACGTCGCACAGTGCCCGGAGCCGGTGGGTGTCCTCGCGCGCGGCCGCGGAGCTGATCCAGCGGCTGGTGCCGTCGGCGGCGGCGCTGCGGCCGTCGAGGGTGGTCGCGAACTTCCAGGTGACGAACGGCCGCTGGTGACCGACCGCGAACGTCCACACCCGGTTCGTGGCGCGCGCGGCGTGCTCGAGCAGGCCGTGCGCGACCTCCACACCAGCGGCTCGGAGCGTGTCCGCTCCGCCGGTCGCGACCGGGTTGGGGTCGGCTTGCGCGAACACCACCCGGCGCACCCCGGCGGCAACAAGCGCCTCCGCGCAGGGGCCGGTGCGGCCGGTGTGGTTGCAGGGCTCGAGGGTGACCAGGGCGGTGGTGCCGCGGGCGCGCTCACCCGCTCGGGTCAGCGCGTCGACCTCGGCGTGCTCCGTGCCCGCTCCGCGGTGGTAGCCCTCGGCGACGGTGGCCCCGTCGTCGTCGACCAGGACGCAGCCGACCCGCGGGTTCGGCCCGTGCGGCACGCCAGGAGTCCGCGACAGCTCGACGGCACGCGCCATCGCACGTGTCTCGGCCGGCGTGAACGCCGTACCGGCGCTGCTGGGCGCGGTCATCGCGGGGCCCTCTCGTCCGTTCGCGGACCCCGGGGCTGGACAACGTCACCGACGTGGCGGTCCTCCGGGGACGGCCCGTCGTACGGCAACAGCTGCGTGCGCTTCCCATCCGGACTTTCACCGTCGGTCCAGGAGTTCCACCTGGTCAACCGGCCGCTGGATGCGGACGGGTCGCGGACTTTCACCGCCGGCTCGGAATTACACCGACCCCAGAGCACGCGAGTCTTCACTCGTCGGGACCAAGCGTGCCACAGCCCGCGGACCGGCGGTATGTGAGTCCCGCCATACGGCCTCAGGCCGTGCAGGCCTCCGCCTGGGCACGCAGCCGGTCGACCATCGCGTTGGGGTCGTCGGCGCGGAACACCGCGGACCCGGCGACGAAGACGTCCGCCCCGGCCTCGGCGCAGCGCTCGATGGTGTCGGGCGCGATCCCGCCGTCGACCTGCAGCCACAGCTCGAGCCCGTGCTTGTCGAGCAGCTCCCGGGCGCGGCGGATCTTCGGCACGCACACGTCGAGGAACGCCTGACCGCCGAAGCCCGGCTCGACGGTCATCACCAGCAGCATGTCGAGTTCGGGGAGCAGGTCCTCGTAGGGCTCGATCGGGGTCGCCGGACGCAGGCCCATCCCCGCGCGGGCGCCCTTCGCGCGCAGCTCGCGGGCCAGCCGCACCGGGGCAGCGGCCGCCTCGACGTGGAAGGTCACCGACGACGCCCCCGCCTCGACGTAGCCGGGGGCCCACCGGTCGGGGTCCTCGATCATCAGGTGGCAGTCCAGCGGCGTGGACGTCGCCTTCGCGAGAGCCTCGACCACCGGCGCCCCCAGGGTCAGGTTCGGGACGAAGTGGTTGTCCATCACGTCCACGTGGAGCCAGTCGGCGTGGGAGACGCGGCGCGCCTCCTCGGCGAGGTTGGCGAAGTCGGAGGCGAGCATGCTCGGCGAGATCTGGATACCCATGGCGCCGCCGATCCTAGCGACGTCGCAGCAGCGCCAAGAACATGGCGTCGGTGCCGTGCCGGTGCGGCCACAGCTGCACGGTCCCCGGAATCTCCATCCGCTCCGGCCGCAGGTCCGGCACGTCGGGCAGCAACGGGGCGGCGTCCACGACCTCGACGTCGGGGCGCTGTTCGAGCACCGCGCGGACCACGCCGGAGGTCTCGGCGAGCACCGGCGAGCAGGTCACGTAGGCCACCACTCCCCCGGCCCGCACCGAGTCGAGCGCGGTCTCGAGCAGCCGCCGCTGCAACGGAACCAGGTCGGTGACGTCCTGGGGGGTGCGCCGCCACCGCGACTCGGGTCGCCGGCGCAGCGCGCCCAGCCCCGAGCAGGGTGCGTCGACCAGCACCCGGTCGAAGCAGCCCTCCCGCCACGCCGGCCGGGTCCCGTCGGCGGCGATCACACCCAGCAGCCCGGCGCGTGCCGCGCGAGTGGCCGAGGCGACGAGGGCTGCGCGGTGCGGCTGGCGTTCCGAGGCCAGCAGCCGGGCATCCCGGGTCGCCGCCAGCGCTGCCAGCAGGGCCGACTTGCCGCCCGGGCCGGCGCACACGTCGAGCCACCTGCGGTCCGGCCCGTCCACGCCGGCGGAGGCCAGCGCGAGCGCGACGAGCTGGGAACCCTCGTCCTGGACACCGGCCCGGCCCTCGGCGACGGCCGGCACCGCACCCGGGTCGCCGGCCGTCAGCTCGACCGCGTAGGGGGACATCGTGGAGGCCGTGCCCCCGTGCGCGCTGAGCTCGTCGACGGTGGCGAGGTCCGGCCGCGCGACCAGGGTCACCCGCGGGGCCGCGTTGTCGGCCTCCAGGAGCGCCTCGATCTCGGCGGGATCGTCCGTGCGCAGCGCCTCGGTGAGCCGCTCCACGACCCACCGCGGGTGGGCGTGCGCGAGCGAGAGGTAGCCGACCGGGTCGGTGCCGGGGTCCGGCGCCAGCCGTCGGACCCAGCCGGCGAGGTCGTGCGCGGCCACCTTGCGCAGCACCGCGTTGACGAAGCCGGCCGGCCCGTGGCCGACGCGGCGACGGACGAGGTCGACCGTCGTACCGACGGCGGCGTGCGGGGGCACCCGCATCGCCAGGATCTGGTGCGCTCCCAGCCGCAGCGCGTCGAGGACCGCGGGATCGACCTTCTCCAGCGGCCGGTCCACGCAGGCGTCGACGATCGCGTCGTAGGTGCCCTGCCGGCGGATCGTGCCGGACACCAGCTCGGTCGCGAACGCCGCGTCGCGGCCGCTGACACCACGGCCGCGCAACATCGGCGGCAGCACGAGGTTGGTGTAGGCGTCCTGCTCGCGGACGGCGACCAGCACGTCGTAGGCGACCAGCCGGGCGGGGTCGACCGGCGACGAGCGGCGCTGGGGTCGCTTCCGCGGGGACGTCGGACGCGGCCGGTCAGGCACCGAAGGTCTCGCCCGAGCTGACCCGCACCCCGCGGGCCCAGTCGGCGGCGGCCATCTGCTTCTTGCCGAAGGCCTTGACCTCCCCGAGCCGCACCGGGATCGTCGCGGTGCCGACGTAGACGGCGTTCTTGGTCACCTCGAGCACCCCGGGCGCGAGGGGCTCCCGGTCTCCGTCGGGGTGGACCGGGCCGAGCTTGATGCGCTCCCCGGCGTACGTCGACCAGGCCCCTGGGCCTGGGGTGCAGGCGCGGATCCGCCGGTCCACGGCGACCGCCGGCTCGGTCCAGTCCACCTGGGCGTCCTCGACGAGGATCTTCGGCGCGAAGCTGACGCCCTCGTCGGGCTGCTCACGCGCCTCGAGGGTGCCGTCCTCGATCCCGTCCAGGGTGGCGACCAGCAGCCCGGCACCGCTCTCGGCGAGCCGGGCGAGCAGGTCCCCCGCGGTGTCGGTGGGGCGCACCGTCTCGGTGACCACGCCGAACGTGGGGCCGGCGTCGAGCTCCTTGACGATGCGGAAGGTGGTGGCTCCGGTGATCTCGTCTCCGGCCCACAGCGAGTGCTGGACCGGTGCGGCTCCCCGCCAGGCGGGAAGCAGCGAGAAGTGCAGGTTGACCCAGCCGTGGCGCGGGATGTCCAGCGCGCTCTGCGGCAACAGCGCGCCGTACGCGACGACCGGGCAGCAGTCCGCGTCGAGGTCCCGGAGCTGCTCCTGGAACTCGGGGTCCTTGGGGTGCTCGGGCTTGAGCACCGGCACGCCGAGCTCCTCGGCCCGCTGCGCCACCGGCGAGGCGACCAGCTTGCGGCCTCGGCCGGACGGCGCATCGGGGCGCGTGACGACCCCGACCAGCTCGTGGCGGCTGGCCGCGATCGCGTTCAGGGCGGGGACGGCGACCTCGGGGGTGCCGGCGAAGACGACGCGCATCAGAGTCCGAATCCGTTCGTGGTGTGCGGGGAGATCTTGACCGTGGGCGGTTTCTCGCCGAACCACTCCGCCTCTCGGATCGCCTTCATCGCCTGCTTGCGGGCCTCCCGGTCGAGCCGGTCGACGAACAGGATCCCGTCGAGGTGATCGGTCTCGTGCTGGATCGCCCGAGCGAGCATCTCCGAGCCCTCGATGGTGACCGGGTCGCCGTGCATGTTGAAGCCCTTGGCCACCACCGACATCGCGCGGCGGCAGTCGAAGGTCAGGTCCGGGATGGACAGGCAGCCCTCCGGACCGTCCTGCTGCTCCTCGGACAGGTCCAGGCTCGGGTTGACCAGGTGGCCGAGCTCGCCGTCGACGTACCAGGTGAACACACGCAGCCCCACCCCGATCTGCGGCGCCGCGAGCCCGGCGCCGGGGGCGTCCTTCATGGTGTCGGTGAGGTCCTCCACGAGACGGCGCAGCTCCTTGTCGAAGGTGGTCACCTCGATCGCGGGGGTCCTCAGCACCGGGTCGCCGAACAGGCGGATGGGCTGGATGGCCAAGAGTGCTCCTCGGTGTTTCGGTGCGGTGCGGCCCGCCCGTGTCTGGTTGTCGGGCCGGTGGCCAAGTCTACGAAAGCCGTGGGCGCCGCGGGCCGGGCCCGCGAACTCGGCCCTGCGAGCCCAGCCCTGCGAGCCCAGCCCTGCGAGCCCGCCCCTGCGCGCCCAGCCCCGCGAACTCACCCTCGCGAGCCCGGCGGCCCCGGCTGCCCCGGTCGCCGGGTCGCCGGGTCAGCCCAGCGCCACCGGGTCCACCTGGACCCGGACCGGAGGCATCTTCTTCGCGTCCCGCACCCCCTGCATCTCCACGAGCGCGCGCGAGAGCCTGGCCCCGGCCGCGCGCGGCACCCGGACCACCGCCCGGACCCGCGGCTCGTCCGGGGCGGCGCTCTCCTCCGGCACCGGGCCGAGCACCTCGGCGCCGTCGGGGAGGTCGAGCATCTGCAGGGCCGAGGCCACGGCGTCGGGTGCGCCGCCGAGCGTGGCCAGCCGCGAGGCCGGGGGCAGGTGCGCGGACTGCCGGTCGGCGAGCTCACGCTGGGCGAACCCGGCCGGGTCCCAGCGCACCAGCGCCTGCAGCACCGGCTCGGAGCTCTCCCCCACCGCGACCACCCGGCCGCCGTCGGGTGCTGACCTCGCCAGCGCCGCTGCGTTCAGCCACCGACGCAGCGACTCCTCGGCGGTGCGCAGGTCCGGTCGGGCCAGCATCAACCAGGTGTCGAGCAGCACCACCGTCGCGTAGCCGCCCTCGGCGACCGGCTCGGCGCCCGGCGTGGCGACCACGAGGGACGGCTTGTCGCCGACCTCGCTGACCACCCGGTCGCCGGAGGACGTGCGCACCCCCACCGCCGGGAACGCGCGGCCGATCTCCTCCGCGGTGCGCCGGTCACCGAGCACCGGCGCGCGCAGCCCGCGGCCGCCGCACTCGGAGCACGCCCAGGCCGGTTCCTCCTGGCCGCACCAGCGGCAGGAGGGCGGTCGGTGCGGGGCGGGCAGCGCCAGCGGGCCGGCGCACTGCCTGCACCGGGCCGGGGTGCGGCAGTGGTCGCAGGCCAAGGCGGTGACGTACCCCAACCGCGGGGTCTGCACCAGCACGGGTCCGTGCTCCAGGCCGGAGCGGATCGCGTCGTAGGCGACCTTGGGGATCCGCGCCGTGGCCGCGAACGGGTCGCGGGCCAGCTCGGCGTCGGTGGACCCGGCGATCGCGACCTGCGGGGCGTGGACGCGCAGCGTGCCCCGGTCCGCGACGAGCTCGTGAGCCCACCCGGTGCGCAGGAGGTACTCCGCCTCCACGGTCCGCGCGAACCCGCCCACCAATGCGGCGCAGCCCTCCTCGTGCGCGCGGAGGAGCAGCACCTCGCGGGTGTGGGGGTACGGCGCGTGCTGGTCGGCGTAGAGGTCGTCCCCGTCGTCCCACAACGCGACGAGGCCGAGGTCGTGCACCGGCGCGAACGCGGCCGCCCGGGTGCCGACGACGATCCGGACCGCGCCGCGACGCACCGCCAGGAAGGACCGGTAGCGCTCGGAGGGGCCGGCGTCCGCGGTCAGCACGACGTGGTGGCCCTCGCCGAGCACGTCACGCAGGGCCCGGTCGACCCGGGCGACGTCCTTGTGGTCGGGCACGCACAGCAGGGCGCCGCGACCGGAGGCGTAGGTCGCCGCGGCGGCCTGGGCCAGCGCGTGCGCCCAGTCCCGGCCCGGGACCGCCGACCACGCCGAGCGGGGGCTCTCGCCGGCGGCCAGGTGCTGCACGAACGCCTCGCCCCCGGCGTAGGCCGACCAGACCTCACCGGCGGCTGCGACGTCGACCCTCGGCTCCGGCGCGGGCGTCGAGGCCTGCTTCTCCACCGTGGCGTGCCGGGCGGGCACCGCGAGCCGGAGCACGTCGGACCGGGTGCCGGCGTAACGCGCCGCCACCGACGCGGAGAGCCGGGCGATGGCCGGGGACAGCACCGGCTCCGGGCTGACCGCCCGGCGGAGCGGCATGAGCCGGCCGGGGTGGTCGGACTCCTCCACCCGCTCGAGGACGAACCCGTCCACGTCCTGGCCCGCGAACCGGACCTTCACCCGCGCACCGGGGACGGCGGCGTCGGCCATCTTGCGCGGCACGAGGTAGTCGAACGGACGGTCCAGGTGGGCCAGCGGGACGTCAACCAGGACGCGTGCGACCGGTGCGGTCTCCGCGGGGTCGACCGGCTTCGGCCCCTGGGCGGCCCGGGCAGCCCGCTCCTTGGCGGCGCGAGCACGGGCACGCGCGAGGTCGGGCATGAGCGCCAGCTGCCCTGCGTCGTCTGCGGGGTCGTCCGCCTCGTCCTCGGTCACGGCGCTCAGTCTCCCAGGACGCGCCGACGTCGCGGCCACCCTCCCCCACGACCTGTGGACCGCCCTGACGTCGAGCGGTCGCCCCGGTTACGTCGTACCGCCGCACTACCCACGGCAAACCGCCACTTCCCGTGCGTCATGACGCGTGGGAAGTGGCGGTTTCACGACATACCGTGGGAAACCTCCCCACCCGAGAAGCCCCGGGTCAGGGCGAACGCCAGGTCAGACGCCGGCGGCCTTGCGCAGCGCCTCGACGCGGTCGGTCCGCTCCCAGGTGAAGTCGGGCAGGTCCCGACCGAAGTGCCCGTAGGCGGCGGTCTGCGCGTAGATCGGCCGGAGCAGGTCGAGGTCGCGGATGATCGCCGCCGGGCGCAGGTCGAACACCTCGAGCACCGCCTTCTGGATGCTGCTCACCGGGACGGTCTCGGTGCCGAAGCAGTCCACGTAGAACCCGACCGGCTGGGCCTTGCCGATGGCGTAGGCCACCTGCACCTCGCAGCGGCGGGCGAGACCCGCGGCCACGACGTTCTTGGCCACCCAGCGCATCGCGTAGGCCGCGGACCGGTCCACCTTCGACGGGTCCTTGCCGGAGAAGGCGCCGCCGCCGTGGCGGGCCATGCCGCCGTAGGTGTCGATGATGATCTTGCGCCCGGTCAGGCCTGCGTCGCCCATCGGGCCGCCCACCTCGAACCGGCCCGTGGGGTTGACCAGCAGCCGGTAGCCCTCGTACGGGATGTCGAAGTTCGCGAGCACGTGGTCGACGACGTGCTTGCGGACGTCGGGGGTCAGCATCGTGTCCAGGTCGATGTCCCGCGCGTGCTGGGTGGAGACGACGACGGTGTCGACGCGCACCGGCCGGTCCTCGTCGTCGTACTCGATGGTGACCTGGGTCTTGCCGTCGGGCCGCAGGTAGGACATCGTCCCGTCCCGGCGGACCTCCGAGAGCCGCTCGGCGAGCCGGTGCGCGATGGTGATCGGCAGCGGCATCAGCTCGGGCGTGTCGTCGCAGGCGTAGCCGAACATCAGGCCCTGGTCGCCCGCGCCCTGCTTGTCGAGCGGGTCGATCGAGCTCTCGCTGCGGTGCTCGTAGCCCGCGTCGACGCCCTGGGCGATGTCACCGGACTGGCCGCCGATCGCGACCATGACGCCGCAGGAGTGGCCGTCGAAGCCCTTGAGCGAGGAGTCGTAGCCGATGGCGAGGATCCGGTCGCGGACGACCTTCTTGATGTCCACGTAGCCCTTGGTGGTCACCTCGCCGGCGACCACGACCAGTCCCGTGGTCAGCAGCGTCTCCACCGCGACCCGGCTACCCACGTCCTGCGCGAGCATCGCGTCGAGGACGGAGTCGCTGATCTGGTCGGCGATCTTGTCCGGGTGCCCCTCGGTCACGGACTCGGAGGTGAAAAGACGTCCTGCCACTGCTTGACCCCTGTCTCGGCGTCGTGCGTACGACGCATCCTCGGAATTGACTCTGCCCTGAACCATAACGCGTGCGCGCAGCCGACCTCAGCCGGTCTCGATGCGTGTGCGCACCCGGTCCCACACCGCGTGCGCGAGGGCCGCCTTGCTGCCCCGCGGCACCGGGGTCGCCGTCCCGTCGGCGTCCAGCACCACGGCCTCGTTCTCGTCGCTGCCGAACACCTTGCCGCCGCTGACGTCGTTGACGACGAGCAGGTCGCAGCCCTTGCGGGCGAGCTTGGCCCGGGCGTGGTCGAGCACGCTCCCGGTCTCGTCGCCGGTCTCGGCCGCGAACCCGACCACGACGCTGCCGGGGCGGGCGCGGTCCCGGGAGATCTCCGCCAGGATGTCGGGGTTCTGCACCAGGCCGATGCTGGGTGCGCTGCCGTCGTCGGCCTTCTTGATCTTGGTGTCGCTGAAGCCCGCCGGGCGGAAGTCCGCGGGGGCCGCGGCCATCACGACCGCGTCGGCGGTGGCGGACGCGGCGACGACCGCGTCCCGCATCTCGGCGGTGGTCTCCACCCGGACCACCTTCGCCCCGGCCGGGTCGGGCAGCGCCACGTTGGCCGCCACCAGGGTGACCTCGGCGCCGCGGGCCACCGCGGTGCGGGCGAACGCATAGCCCTGCAGGCCCGAGGATCGGTTGCCGAGGAACCGCACCGGGTCGAGGTACTCGCGGGTGCCGCCGGCGGTGACCACCACGTGCAGACCGGCGAGGTCGGTGACGGTGGGCTCTCCTGCGCGGGCGAGCACCTCGGTGGCGGTCTCGAAGATCTCCACCGGCTCGGGAAGCCGCCCCTTGCCGGAGTCGGCGCCGGTGAGCCGACCCTCGGCGGGCTCGATCACCACGGCACCGCGGCGACGCAGGGTGGCGACGTTCTCCTGGGTGGCCGGGTGCTCCCACATCTCGGTGTGCATCGCGGGCGCGAACACCACCGGGCAGCGCGCGGTCAGCAGGGTGTTGGTGAGCAGGTCGTCGGCCAGGCCGTGCGCAGCCTTGGCGAGCAGGTCGGCGGTGGCGGGCGCGACCACGACCAGGTCGGCGGTCTGACCGATCCGCACGTGCGGCACCTCGTGCACGCCGGACCAGACGTCGGGCGCGACGGGCTTGCCGGAGAGCGCCGCCCAGGTCGGGGCGCCGACGAACGCGAGGGCGGAGGCGGTGGGTACGACGGTCACGTCGTGCCCGGACTCGGTGAACTGCCGCAGCAACTCACAGGCCTTGTACGCAGCAATGCCGCCGCTCACGCCGAGTACGACGTGAGGGCGGCCGTCCGCGGCCATGCTCAGGCTCCGGCGCTCTCGGCCTCGGGGTCGATGTCCTCGCAGGTGAGCAGGTCCGCGTTGATCTCGCGCAGCGCGATCGACAGCGGCTTCTCCTGGACGTGGGTGTCCACGAGCGGTCCGACGTACTCCAGCAGGCCCTCGCCCAGCTGGGAGTAGTAGGCGTTGATCTGCCGGGCGCGCTTGGCGCTGTACAGGACCAGCTTGTACTTCGAGTCGGTCTTGGTCAGGAGTTCGTCGATGGAGGGGTTGGTGATCCCCTCGGCAACGGGCACGGTGCCAGACACGCGGTTACGCCTCACAGTGGGTAGGAAGTCAGGAACGGGACGGTGGGTTCCGCATCAAGGCTACCAACTCCTCGCTGGCAGCGTGAACTTCGGTGTTCACGACGGTGACGTCGAACTCCGCCTCGGCGGCGAGCTCTTCCTTGGCCGTCTCCAGCCGGCGCCGCCGCTCCTCCTCGGTCTCGGTGCCGCGGCCGACGAGCCGGCGGACCAGCTCCTCCCACGACGGTGGGGCCAGGAACACGAACAGCGCCTCGGGCATCGACTCGCGCACCTGCCGGGCGCCCTGCAGGTCGATCTCCAGCAGCGCGGGCCTGCCTGCGGCGAGCGCCTCGAGCACCTGCCGGCGCGGGGTGCCGTAGCGGGCTCCCTTGTGCACCACCGCCCACTCCAGCAGGTCGCCTCGGGCGACGAGCTCGTCGAACTCGGCGTCGCTGACGAACCAGTAGTGCCGTCCGTGCACCTCACCGGGCCGCGGGTGCCGGGTGGTCGCCGACACCGAGATCCACACCTCGGGATGGTTCTTGCGGATGTCCGCGGCGACCGTGCCCTTGCCGACGGCGGTCGGGCCGGCCAGGACGGTCAGGCGGGCCGGTGTGGGCGTCTCGTGGCCGGGGGACGCCTCAGTCACGCGCGCCGAACTCGCGCTCGAGAGCAGCGATCTGGTTGGCGCCGAGGCCCCGGACGCGGCGGCTCTCGGAGATGTTGAGCCGCTCCATCATCTGGCGGGCGCGCACCTTGCCGAGGCCGGGCATGGACTGGAGCAGGTCGATCACCCGCATCTTGCCGATGACCTCGTTGTCCTGCCCCTGCTTGAGGACGTCGACGATGGACGCGCCTGAGTGCTTGAGCCGGTTCTTGACCTCGGCGCGCTCCCGGCGCGAGGCGGCGGCCTTCTCCAACGCAGCCTGACGCTGCTCGGGGGTGAGCGGCGGAAGAGCCACAGTCAGGTCCTCATCACAGTCGGTGGGATGCCCGGCGGACGTCGGCGCGGACAGGAGTGAAATCTAGTCACAGCGGCGAGGCGGTCGCAACGCGGTGCGGCGTGTCAGCGGCCGGCGACGACGCAGATCACAGCGTGGACGCCGGCACCGGCGGCAGCCGCGGTCCGCGAGGCAGCCCGCACGGCAACCCGCGCTGCAGCACGGGCGCCGCCGGTCACAGCCCCAGGTCGACGCCACAGACGTCCTTGGCGTGCTGCTCGATGCCGTCACCGGCGTCGACGACCCGCCGGGACCGCAGCTCCGCGGCGGCGTCCTCGAGCGCCTGCGCCTCGGCGTCGCTGACCCCGGGCGGCGGGTTCGCCGGGTCGAACTCCTGCGGGGTCGTGCCGGCCCGGTCGAACCCCTCGACCAGCCCCTCCCACGCGAAGTAGAGCGTGTCCCACTCGTCCCGGACGTCGTCGGGTGCCGCCTCGCGCAGCGTCCCGAAGATCTCCAGGCTGTCGTCGTAGACGTCCGCACCGGGCCGGCCCGCCTCGCCGGCGAGGTCGACCAGCCGCTGCTGCTGGTTACGCAGCTCGTCGCAGTAGGACTCGGTGTCGTCGCCGCAGCCGGTCAGCCCGGCCAGGACCGCCGCGAGGCCGGCGATCACGGCCGGGCCGCGCCCTCGGGTCATCCGAGGTCGACGCCGCAGTAGTCGGAGGCGTGCGTGGTGACCGCCTCACCGGCCTTCTGGTTCTCGGGGGTGTTCAGCGCCTGCATCTGCTGGGTGAGCTTGGCGAACTCCTGCTGCAGCTTCTTCTTGCTGATCTCGCCGGCCTGGGCCTGCTGCTGCAGCTCGGCGG
Source organism: Nocardioidaceae bacterium (assembly GCA_035457605.1). GTDB lineage: Bacteria > Actinomycetota > Actinomycetes > Propionibacteriales > Nocardioidaceae > Nocardioides_C. Next base: position 6,730 of record DATIBI010000147.1, on the reverse strand, counting down.
ACTTCTTCAGCGCCGACTCCATGTCGTCGAGCGCGCCGGACATCAGCTGCCACTCGTCCTGAACCTCGGCGGGCGCCTCGTCGACGATCTCGCGGATCATGTCGAGGGCCTTCGTCACGTCCTCGGGCTTCTGGATCTGCGAGAAGACGCTGGCGAAGTCGGTCTCGAGCAGCTCGCAGTAGCGCGAGCCCGCGCCCGGCGCGTTCGCGGAGCCGCTCGCCTCCGGCGACGTGGCGGCGGACGGCGAGGGCGAGCTCGAGGTCGCGGTCTCGTCCGCCGCGTTGTCCTCCCCGCTGCAGCCGGCCAGCAGGGCCAGGGTCAGCAGGGGTGCGGTCAGGGCAGCCAGGTGACGCTTCATGCCCGCCACCCTACGCGTCGGCCAAGTCGGCGAACTCGGCGGCCGCGCGCTCCGCTGCCTGCCGCAGAGCGGCCTTGTCCGGGCCCGCGCCGAGGATCTCGCGGGAGCTGCTGGGCAGCACGTTGGCGGCCGCCGCACCGAAGATCCGGCGTACGTCGGCCGGGGTACCGCCCTGCGCGCCGACGCCGGGCACGAGCAGCGGACCCCGGATGTCCAGGTTCTCGCCCGTCTCCCCGATCGTCGCGCCGACGACGGCGCCGACCGAGCCCATCGGGTGGGCGTCGACGTTCAGCGTGGCGATGGCGTCCAGCACGCTGCCGGCGACGGTCCTGCCGTCCTCGGTCCTCGCGTGCTGCACCTGTGCGCCCTCCGGGTTCGAGGTCAGCGCCAGCACGAACAGGCCGGCGTCGTGGGCCAGCGCGGTGTCGACCATCGGCTGCAGCGACCCGAAGCCCAGGAACGGGCTGGCGGTGATCGCGTCCACGGCCAGCGGGGAGGTCGGGTCGAGGTAGGCGTCGGCGTAGGCCTGCGCCGTGGAGCCGATGTCGCCGCGCTTGACGTCGAGGAGCACGATCGCTCCCAGCCCGCGGGCCGCGGCGACGACCTTCTCCAGCACCGCGATCCCGGCACTGCCGTGCCGCTCGAAGAACGCCGACTGCGGCTTGACCACCGCGGAGGTGCCGGCGAGGGCCTCCACCGCGTTCATCGCGAACTTCTCGAGGCCGAACGCGCTGTCGGTCATCCCCCACTGGTCCATCAGCGCGGGGTGCGGGTCGATCCCGACGCAGAGCGGTCCGCGGTTGTCCATGGCCTCGCGGAGGCGGGCACCGAACGTCATGACTGCTCCTCTTCTTCACGGTGGGCGCGGCCGATGAGGTCCGCGACGGCTGGGATGTTGCGTGCGGCGAGCTCGTCGGCGAGCCCGGCGAGGATCCGCTGCGGCGCGGACGGGTCGGTGAGGACCGCCGTACCGACCTGGACCGCACTGGCGCCCGCGGCCAGCATCGCGAGGGCGTCCCGACCCGAACGGACCCCGCCGACCCCCACGACGGGCAGGTCGGGCAGCGCGGCGTGGACCGCGAAGACGCAGCGGAGCGCCACCGCGTGCACGGCCGGGCCGCTGAGCCAGCCCCCGGCGCCGTCGGCACCGAGCAGCGGCCGGAGCGTCCGCGGGTCGATCGCCATGCCGGGCACACCGTGCACGACCACCACGCCGTCGGCCCCGGCCTCGGCGACGGCGCGGGCCAGGTCGACGACGGCGCCGTCGGCCGGCAGCTTGACCAGCACGGGAACGCCGCGCGGCACGTCCCGGCGGACCACCGCGACCGCCTTCGCGGCGTGGTAGGGCCGGCTGGCCCGGCCGTCCTCGGGCCAGGACAGGTTGACCTCGACGCCGGTGACGCCGGGGCTGGTGCCGACGCGCCGGGCCAGCTCGGCGTACTCCCCCAGCGTCGCTGCCGCGATCGAGACCACGGTGCGCACCCCTCGCTGGGCGAGCCACGGAAGCTCGGTGGCGAGGAAGCCGTTCACGCCGGGGCCGGGCAGCCCGGTGGCGTGCAGGACCCCGGAGGCGGTCTCGGCGATCCGCGGTCCGGCGGCTCCGGACCGGGGGTCGAGGGTGATCGTGCGGGTGACGAAGCCGCCGAGCCCGGCGAGGTCGAGGAACGGTCCGAGCTCGCGCCCGGTGCCGGCGCACCCGGACGCGGTGAGCAGCGGCGTGGGCAGCCGGGTGCCGGCCAGGGTCGTAGTCAGGTCGGCGCCGGTCACGTGGCCCCCGTCGCGGCGCCCGTCGCGGGGCCCGTCGCGGGACCCGTCGTGCCGCCCGTCGCGGCGCCCCAGGCGTCGTCCGGCACCGTGCCCGCGTCGGCCCAGCGGACCCGGTCCCCACGGAACACCGGCCCCTCGATGCAGGCCCGGACCATCCGGGTGACCCCGTCCTCGCCGACCACCGGCAGCACGCAGGCGTGGCACAGGCCGGTGCCGCACGGCATCGGCTCCAGCACCGCGGTCTGGCTCCAGGCACCGTGCTGCTCCGCGGCGGCGGCCACCGCGTGCAGCAACGGGCGGGAGCCGCAGGCGTACACCACGTCCGACCCGGTCCGCGAGAGCAGGTCCGGGAGTACGTCGGACGCGCGGCCGGTCATGCCCACCGAGCCGTCCTCGGTCACGACGAGCACCGTCTTCGCGGTGCGCCGGGCCTCCAACGCCCCGAACAGCCGGGCCTCGCTCTCGGCGCCGAGCAGCACGTGCACGGCACAGCCGCGCTCGCGCAGCCGCTCGGCCAGGGCGAACAGCGCGGCGCTGCCGACCCCGCCGCCGACCAGGGTGCACGGCACCGGCTCCTTGGGCAGCGCGAACGGCCGGCCCGACGGGCCGACCAGGTGCACGGGGGTACCCGGCGTCTGGCGGACGAGCCAGGCGGTGCCGGGGTCGTCGGCCTCCAGCACCACCTCGACGGTGCCGCCGTAGGCACTGGCCGCCCGGACCCGGTAGAGGGGGAAGGAGCGGCGCAGCACCCGGTCGGACAGCTCGTCGCCGACCCCGACCGAGACGAAGCTGCCCGGCCGGTACCGCTCGGCGATGCCGGGGGCGACCAGGGTGAGGTGGTGGTAGGCGCCGGCGCGCTTGACGCTCAGCACCTCCCCCGTGACCTGCACCGGTCCCCTGGTCGCCTGGGTCATGCCTGGACCCGGTGGCCGTCCGCGGCGAGTGCGCGGTTCAGCCGGGACGGCCAGCCGGCTCCCTCGTAGACGAACGCGGTGTAGCCCTGCAGCAGCGTCGCCCCCGCGTGGAGCCGGGCCCGGGCGTCGTCGGCGGTGGTGATGCCGCCGACCGAGATCAGCGTCATCGACGGCCCGACCCGTTCCCGGAGCAGCCTCAGCACCTCCAGGGACCGCTCGCGCAGCGGCGCCCCGGACAGCCCGCCGGCCCCCACCCGCTCGACGGCCCCGGGCGTGGAGCGCAGACCCTCGCGGCTGATCGTCGTGTTGGTCGCCACGATGCCGTCGAGGCCGAGCTCGAGGGCGAGGTCGGCGACCGCGAGCACGTCCTCGTCGCTGAGGTCCGGCGCGATCTTGACCAGCAGCGGGACGTGCCGGTCGGTGACCGCGTCGGCCTGGCGGCGCACGGCCTCCAGCAGCGGGCGCAGCTTCTCCACCGCCTGCAGGTCGCGCAGGCCGGGGGTGTTCGGGGAGCTGACATTGACCACCAGGTAGTCCGCGTGCGGGGCGAGCAGCCGCGTGGACTTCTCGTAGTCCGCGACCGCGTCCTCCTCGGCCACCAGCTTGGTCTTGCCGATGTTCACCCCGACCACGACCGGCAGGGCCGAGTGGTGGGTACGTCGGTCCGCGAGCCGCCGCGCGACGACCTCGGCACCGTCGTTGTTGAACCCCATCCGGTTCACCACCGCGCGGTCCGCAGGCAGCCGGAACAGCCGCGGCCGGGGGTTGCCCGGCTGTGCCTCGCCGGTGACCGTGCCGACCTCCACGAACGCGAAGCCGAGCGCGGCGAGCGCGTCGACGCCCTCGGCGTTCTTGTCGAACCCGGCCGCCAGGCCGAGCGGGCCGGGGAAGGTGAGCCCCATCGCCTCCACGGGTGCACCGGCGTGACGGTCCAGGAGCCGGCTGCGCGCAGTCCGGGCCGCACCCGGGACCCGCGCGGCGGCACGCATCGCGCCGAACGCGGTCCGGTGCGCGGTCTCGGCGTCGGTGCGGGTGAGGACGTGGTCGAAGACCCAGCGGTAGGCCGTCACCGGCCCGCCCCCGACGTGGCCCGTGCCCAGTCCTGGAGCGAACGCACCCCGATGTCCCCGGCGCGGACGGCCTCGATGCCCTGCACCGCGGCCGCGAGCCCTTGGACGGTCGTGATGCAGGGGATGTTCGCCATGATCGAGGCGGTGCGGATCTCGTAGCCGTCGAAGCGGGAGGCCCCGCCCGCCGTACCGCTGCCGTGCGGGGTGTTGACCACCAGCCGCACCTCGCCGTCGGTGATCCGGCCGACGATGGTCGGCTCCCCGTCCGGCCCCGGCCCGTCGCTGTGCTTGCGCACGATCGTCGCGTCGACCCCGTTGCGGCGCAGCACCTCGGCGGTGCCGCGGGTGGCGAGGATCTCGTAACCGAGGTCGGCGAGCCGCTTGATCGGGAAGATCATGTGCCGCTTGTCGACGTTGGCCACCGAGACGAACACCTTGCCCTCCAACGGAAGCGGCCCGTAGGCGGCGGTCTGGGCCTTCGCGAACGCGGTGCCGAACACCGCGTCGAAGCCCATCACCTCGCCGGTCGACCGCATCTCCGGGCCAAGCACGGTGTCGACCGTCTTGCCGTCGGGGGTGCGGAACCGGTTGAACGGCATCACCGCCTCCTTCACCGCGATCGCCGCGTCCTGCGGCAGGTCGCCGCCGTCGCCGGTGGCGGGCAGCACCCCCTCCTCACGCAGGCCGGCGATCGAGTCGCCGAGCATCACCCGGGCCGCGGCCTTGGCCAGCGGGGTCGCGGTCGCCTTCGACACGAACGGCACCGTCCGCGACGCGCGGGGGTTGGCCTCGAGGACGTAGACCACGTCGGAGGCCAGGGCGTACTGCACGTTGAGCAGGCCGCGCACGCCGACCCCGCGGGCGATCGCCTCGGTGCACTCGCGGATCCGCTCGACGGTCTCCCGGCCCAGCGTGATCGGCGGCAGCGCGCAGCTGGAGTCGCCGGAGTGGATCCCGGCCTCCTCGATGTGCTCCATCACACCACCGAGGAACAGCTCCTCGCCGTCGTAGAGCGCGTCCACGTCGATCTCGACCGCGTCGTCGAGGAACCGGTCCACGAGCACCGGGTGCTCGGGCGAGATCTCGGTGGCCCGCTCGATGTAGCCGCGCAGCGAGGCGTCGTCGTAGACGATCTCCATGCCGCGCCCGCCGAGCACGTAGGAGGGCCGGACCAGCACCGGGTAGCCGATCTCCTCGGCGATGGTGCGGGCCTCGGTGTAGGAGGTGGCCATGCCGTGCTTGGGTGCGGGCAGCCCGGCGGCTGCGAGCACCCGGCCGAAGGCGCCGCGCTCCTCGGCGAGGTGGATCGCGGCCGGGGTGGTGCCGACGATCGGTACGCCGGCGTCCTCGAGGCCCTGCGCCAGCCCGAGCGGGGTCTGCCCACCGAGCTGGCAGATCACCCCGGCGACCGGGCCGGCCTGGGACTCCGCGTGCACGATCTCGAGCACGTCCTCGAGCGTGAGCGGCTCGAAGTACAGCCGGTCGCTGGTGTCGTAGTCGGTGGAGACCGTCTCGGGGTTGCAGTTGACCATGATCGTCTCGTAGCCCGCGCCTCCCTTCGACGCCGACAGGGCGAGACTGGCGTGCACGCAGCTGTAGTCGAACTCGATGCCCTGGCCGATCCGGTTCGGCCCGGAGCCCAGGATGATCACCGCGGGCCGCTCCCGGGGCAGCACCTCGGTCTCCTCGTCGTAGGAGGAGTAGTGGTACGGCGTACGAGCCGCGAACTCGGCCGCGCAGGTGTCCACGGTCTTGAAGACCGGGCGGATCCCCAGCGCGTGCCGGACCCCGCGGACCACGTCCGCGCTCAGGTCGCGCAGCTTGCCGATCTGCTCGTCGGAGAACCCGTGCCGCTTGGCCTTGCGGAGCACGGCCGGGGTCAGCTCGGGCGACTCGAGCACCTCCATGGCCACCTCGTTGATCAGCAGCAGCTGGTCGACGAACCAGGGGTCGATGGCGGTGGCGTCGAAGATCTCCTCGGCGGTGGCGCCCGCCCGCAGCGCGTCCATCACCTTCTTGAGCCGGCCGTCGTGCGGGACCTTGATCTCCTCGAGCAGGGCGTCCTTGTCGAGGTCGACCCAGCGGTGGCTCCAGTCGAAGACCGCGTCCTTCTTCTCCAGCGAGCGCAGGGCCTTCTGCAGCGCCTCGGTGAAGTTGCGGCCGATCGCCATCGCCTCGCCCACCGACTTCATGTGCGTGGTGAGGGTGGGGTCTGCGGCCGGGAACTTCTCGAACGCGAACCGGGGCACCTTGACCACCACGTAGTCCAGGCTCGGCTCGAAGCTGGCCGGGGTCTCCGCGGTGATGTCGTTGGGGATCTCGTCGAGGGTGTAGCCGATGGCCACCTTGGCGGCGATCTTGGCGATCGGGAAGCCGGTCGCCTTGGACGCGAGCGCGCTGGACCGGGACACCCGCGGGTTCATCTCGATCACCACCACGCGCCCGTCGCTGGGGTTCACCGCGAACTGGATGTTGCAGCCGCCGGTGTCCACCCCGACCGAGCGGATGATGCCGATGGCGAGGTCGCGCAGGTGCTGGTACTCCCGGTCGGTGAGCGTCATCGCCGGCGCGACCGTGATCGAGTCGCCGGTGTGCACGCCCATCGGGTCGAGGTTCTCGAT